>NZ_JBEZZJ010000006.1:0-238100 GCF_040639095.1 Micromonospora sp. NPDC023966
GATGCTCTTCCCTAGACAAGAAGATCATCGACCAAGGGCTGTTTCCGTGGTCAGTCAGGGTCCCCAAAGGACCCACGGAGGTTAAAGATCAAGCTCAGGGCGCGCACAGCATCGACAAAGGAGCCGCCGAGTTCGGGGCCCCAGGGTTGACGACATGGACGTCAGCCGTACCGCCGTCGCCGACCGGCGTACCCCGCGCCGGACCCTGCCGGCGGTCCCGGCCTGGTGGGCCGACGTGGCCGGCGTCGCCGCGGTGCTCAGCCTGCTGGTGGTCACCGCGCTCTGGACCGCCGACCATGGCGTGCAGGAGCTGCTGGGCGGCGTGGCCACCGGCCTCACCTCACTCGGCCGGCTCGCCGGCCTGGTCAGCGCCGACCTGATGCTCGTGCAGGTGGTGCTGATGGCCCGGGTGCCGCTGGTCGAGCGGCGCTTCGGCCAGGACCGGATCGCCCGCTGGCACCGGCTCACCGGGCGGCCGGCCGAGGCCGTCCGATCGGTCACCGTGGTCGGCCCCGAACTGCTCTGGGCCGACGTGTACGCCACCGCGGCGGTCGCCCGCGGCGCGGACGCGCTCGACTGGCTGGCCACCCTGGACGGGTACGCGGCCCTGCTGGTGGACGCCGCCGGCGGGATCCGGGCCACCCCGAACTGGCCCGGATCCCGGCCGGCGGCTCAAACCCGCGCCGCGTAGTCGGGCAGGTCGGCCTCGGTGGCCAGCGAGCCGGTGCTGCGCACCAGCAGCGCCTGGACCGGGCGGGCGGCCAGCAGCCGGTCGCGCAGCCACAGCCCCCAGCCGCTGGCCGGGGCGAGGAAGTGGCCGGGGCTGGCGCCGCGCTGCCAGCGGCCGGCGTAGGCCCGCATCCGCCGCTCGTACGCGGGCAGCGCCACCCGGTGGTCGCCGCCGGCCAGGGCCAGTTCGCCGGCGAGCACGTACGCCCCGACCAGGCCGGTGCCCACCCCCATCCCGCCGAGGGTCACCCCCCAGGCCGCGTCGCCGACCAGCACCGCCCGGCCGGCGTGCCACCGGGGCACGCTGACCCGGGCGATCGCGTCGAAGTAGAGCTCGGGCGCGTCCCGCAGCCCGGCGAGCAGCCGGGGCACGTGCCAGCCCAGCCCGGCGAAGGCGTCGGCGACCAGCGCCTTCTGCCGGTCGAGGTCGAGCCGCTCGTGGTCCTGTCGGGGCGAGGCGAACACGACGAAGGCGGCCGCCCGCTCCGGCCCCCGCTGGTCGGCGGCCACGCTGGCCATCCGGCCGGGCACGTTGTACTGCCGCGGGACCGGGCCCGCCCCCATGTCGTTGGGCAGGTCCCAGCCGGCCAGGTGGTAACCGAGGTGGGTCACGTACGCCGACTCAGGCCCGAACGCCAGCCGGCGTACGCCGGAGTGCAGCCCGTCCGCCCCGACCACCAGGTCGACGGTGCGGGAGGCGCCCCGGGCGAGGTCGACCCGCGTCCCGTCGGCGGTCTCGGTGAGCGCGGTGATCCGGTCGCCGAACACGTACCCGACCCGGTCGGCACCGTGCTCGTGGAGGATCCGGGACAGGTCCCGGCGGCGGACCTCCAGCTCGCCGCCGGCGAACTCGGCCGGCAGCCGGAAGATCTCCCGGTCGTGCTCGTCCACCCGGCTCATCGCGCCGGCGTGGGTCTGCACCGCGCGCAGTTCGTCGAGGACGCCCATGGCGGCGAGCACGCCGAGGTGGGTCGGGCCGCGGAAGTCGACCGCGAAGCCGCTGGTGCGCAGCGCCGGGGCGGCCTCGACGACGGTGACCTCGGCCCCGTGCCGGGCCAGCCACCAGGCCACCGCCGGGCCGGCCACCCCGGCGCCGGAGACGAGCACGCGAAAGCCGTGCAGTGGAGTCGGCATGTCTTTCCCCGTTCTAAACTGTGTCCCTCGGATACAGAGTACTCTAGACACAGTTTTGGGACGGGAACAAGAGGGGTGATCGTGGAGACCGGTGGCGTCGACAAACGCCGGCTGTTCGAGCTGCTGTGGGGCACCCCGAGCGGGCCCCGGCGCGGGCCCCGCCCCACCCTCACGCTGGCCGCGATCGCCCGCGCCGGCATCACCATCGCCGACGCCGACGGGCTCGACGGGCTGACCATGCAGCGGGTCGCCGAGTCGCTGGACGTCACGAAAATGGCGCTCTACCGCTACGTGCCCGGCCGGGCCGAGCTGGTGGCGCTGATGCTGGAGGCCGCGATCGGCGAGCCGCCCGCGCCGCCGCCCGGCGCCGACTGGCGTGGCCAGCTCGACGACTGGACCCGGCAGCTGTTCGACCGGTTCCGCCGGCACCCGTGGGCCCAAGCGGCGACCGTCGGCGCCCGGCTGCCCGGCCCGAACGAGCTGGCCTGGGTGGAACGGGTAGTCGCCGCCCTCACCGGCACCGGACTGACCGGCGCCGAGCAGCTCGACGTCGCGGTGCTCCTGGTCGGGCACGCCCGCAACCTGGCCCAGCACGCGGCGCCGGACGGCGCGCCCGCCGGAAGCCGGGAGACCGCCTTCGGCGTCCTGGTCCGCGGCCGCGAGGAGCGGTTCCCCGCGCTGGACGCCGCCCTGCGCGGCATCGACCCGGAGGCCACCGACGCGGCCCTCGACTTCGGCCTGGCCCGGATCCTGGACGGCATCGAGGCACTCGTCACCGCCCGCTCGACCGGTCGGTCGTGAAAGTTGTCGCGCCGGCCGCCGGCGTGTCGCGACGGGAGCTTCACGATCGACGCGCCGGGGGTGGGGCGGGGGCGTGGGACCGGGCGCGGTGGGGAGAATGAGGGGCATGCAGCCACACCCGAACGTGCAGGCGGTGCAGCGGGCGCTCGACGACGCGGGGGCGCGGGACGGCTCCGGCGGCCCCAGCCAGGTTCGCCTGCTGCCCGAGGCCGTGCACACCGCCGCCGCGGCGGCCGAGGCGCTCGGCGTCCAGGTCGGCGCCATCGCCAACTCGCTCGTCTTCGACGCCGACGACACGCCCCTGCTGGTGCTCACCTCCGGCGCGCACCGCGTGGACACCGCCGAGCTGGCCGCCTCCCTCGGGGTCACCCACCTGCGCCGGGCCACCCCGGAGTTCGTCAAGGGGCACACCGGGCAGGTGATCGGCGGGGTCGCCCCGATCGGCCACCCGCAACCGCTGCGCACCATCGTGGACACCGCGCTGGCGGCGTACGACGAGGTGTGGGCGGCCGGCGGCGTGCCGCAGGCGGTCTTCCCCACCACGTACGCGGAGCTGCTCCGGCTCACCTCCGGCACCCCGACCGAGGTGGCGTGACCCCCGAACTCGTCACGCTGCACGTCTGGCGGATCCCCCGGGCGGCCGTCCCCCGGGCGCTGGCCCGGATGGCGACCCACCCGGCGCGGCTGCGCCGGATGCCCGGCGTCCGGTTCGCCAAGCTGCTCGGCACCGGGACCGGCACCGGCTTCGGCCCGGGCGACGCCGACCTGACCCGGTGGGCCGCCCTGGTGGTGTGGGACTCCCCCACCGCGGCGGCCCGCTTCGACGCCTCCCCGGTCGGCCGCTCCTGGGCCCGGCTCGCCCGCGCCGGCGTCCGGGTGGAGCTGCGCCCGCTGACCAGCCGCGGCGAGTGGTCCGGCCGCCGGCCGTTCGGCGAGCCGTCCGGCGGCCGGGTCGCCGGGCCGGTGCTGGCGCTGACCCGGGCCCGGCTGCGGGCCCGCCGGGCGGTCACCTTCTGGCGGGCGGTCCCGCCGGTCGCCGCCGCCCTGCACGCCGCGCCCGGGCTGCTCGCCCGGTTCGGCGTCGGCGAGGCCCCGCTGGGCTGGCAGGGCACGGTGAGCCTGTGGCGCGACGCGGCGGACCTGGTCGGGTTCGCGTACCGTCAGCCGGAGCACCGCGCCGCGATCACCCGCACCCCCATCGAGGGCTGGTACGCGGAGGAACTGTTCGCGCGGTTCGCGGTGGGCGAGGTGGTCGGCGACCGCACGGTGCTGGGATGGGCCGCCACCGAGAGCGGCCCGGAAACGGCGAGAGGGAACGCATGAGGTTGGTGCGGTGGACGCCGGACGATCTGGTCCGGCGGCTGGACGACGTGGTGGCCGTCTACGGCGAGGCGATGGGCTACCGTGCCGACCTGCTGGAGGCCCGGCGCGGCTACATCGCCACCCACGTCCGCCGGCCCGGCTTCCGCGCCGTCGCCAGCCTCACCACCGAGGGACACCTGGCCGGTTTCGGCTACGGCTACCTCGGCGCCGCCGGCCAGTGGTGGCACGACCAGGTGCACCGGGCGCTGGACGCCGAGACCCGGCAGCGCTGGCTGAGCCACTGCTTCGAGGTGGTCGAGCTGCACGTCCGCCCGCCCGCGCAGGGGCACGGCCTGGGCGCCGGCCAGCTGCGTGCCCTGCTCACCATGGCCGAGGGGAGCACCACCCTGCTCTCCACGCCCGAGGCCGACGAGCAGAAGTCCCGGGCCTGGCGGCTCTACCGCCGGTTCGGCTTCGTCGACATCCTGCGTCACTTCCACTTCCCCGGCGACGAGCGGCCGTTCGGCGTGCTCGGCCGGGACCTGCCGCTGCCTCCGCCGGGCCCCGGCGGCGCACCCGCCCCGGACACGCCGTGAGCGCGAGGAGTGAGCCGGGGTTGCGAGCCCCGCGGTCGCGAACCGAGGTGGTGCCGTGAGCCGGGGCCGGCTGCCCTGGGCGCTGCTGGCCGTCCTGGTCCTGGCCCAGATCTGCTACCCGCTCACCGGCGGCGCGACCCGGGCCGGGCTGACCGTGGCCACCGTCGGGCTCGGCTGGCTGCTCTCCGTGGGGCACGCGCTGCTCAGCCGGGGCGCGCGCCCGGCGCTCGCGCTGGTCGCCGTGGCCACCGGTGGCGGCTTCGCGATCGAGGCGCTCGGAGTGGCCACCGGCTTCCCGTTCGGCAGCTACGACTACTCCGGCGAGCTGGGCCCGAAGCTGGCCGGGGTGCCGCTGATCATCCCACTGGCCTGGACCTGGATGGCCTGGCCGGCCTGGCTCACCGCGGTCCGGCTCACCGGCTCCCGCCCGGGCCGGATCGCCCTCGCCGCGGTCGGGCTGGCCGCCTGGGACCTCTTCCTCGACCCGCAGATGGTGGCCGAGGGCTACTGGCGCTGGCGGGACGCCACTCCGGCCCTGCCCGGCCTGCCCGGCATCCCGGTCAGCAACTACCTCGGCTGGCTGCTCTTCGCGGTGCTGCTGATGACCGCGCTGCGCCCGCTCGCCGGGCCGGCCGCCGACCGCGCCGGCGACCGGGACGGGCCGATGTTCGCGCTCTACCTGTGGACGTACGCCTCCAGCGTGCTGGCGCACGCGGTCTTCCTCCGGCTGCCCGCCTCGGCGGTCTGGGGCGCGGCGGGGATGGCGGTGGCCGCCGTGCCGCTGGCGGTGGCGCTGCTGCGCGCCCGCCGGGACGGGGCCGGTCGCGGGGCGGCCGAGCCGGCGTCCCGCGTCGACGCGCCGGCATGATCCCCGCGCTCGTCCTGGCCGCGGCGGTCGCCGCGCTCACCGTGCACACGCTGGTCAACGCCACCGTGTGGCTGCGCCGGCCCGGCGCCGGCCCGGTCGAGGTGACCGAGGCGGTGGCGGTGCTGCTGCCGCTGCGCGACGAGGCCGGCCGGGTCACCCCGTGCCTGCGCGCGCTGCTCGCCCAGCGCGGCGTGCCGGAGCTGCGGATCGTGGTGCTCGACGACGGCTCGACCGACGGCACCGCCGACGTGGTCCGCGCGGTGGCCGGCGACGACCCGCGGGTCACCCTGCTCACCGGGATCGCCCCGCCGCCGGGGTGGCTGGGCAAGCCGCACGCCTGCTGGCAGCTCGCCACCCGCACCGGCCCGGCCCCGACCGTGCTGGCCTTCGTCGACGCCGACGTGGTGCTCACCCCGTACGCGGTCGCGGCGGCGGTGACCGAACTGCGCGCGGCCGGGGCGACGCTGCTGTCGCCGTACCCCCGGATCGTGGTGCGGACGGCGGCCGACCGGCTGGTGCAGCCGCTGCTGCAGTGGTTGTGGCTGACCTTCCTGCCGCTGCGCGCGATGGAACGCTCGCCGCGGCCGTCGCTGGCCGCGGCGGGCGGGCAGTTCCTGCTCGTGGACCGGGCCGGCTACCTGCGCGCCGGCGGGCACGCGGCGGTGGCCGACCGGGTCCTGGAGGACATCGAGCTGGCCCGGGCGGTGAAGCGGTCCGGCGGCCGGATCGCCCTCGCGGACGGCGCGCGGCTGGCCGCCTGCCGGATGTACGAGAACTGGCCGCAGCTGCGCGACGGCTACACCAAGTCGCTCTGGGCCTCGTTCGGGCATCCCACCGTCGCGGCGGTGGTGGTGACCCTGCTGCTCCTGCTCTACACCGCTCCCCCGCTGGTCGCGGCCGGCGCCCTGGTGGCCGGCGCGCCGGCGACGGCCGGGCTCGCGCTGGCCGCCTACCTGCTCGGCGTCGCCGGGCGTGCGGTCAGCGCCCGGGCCACCGGCGGGCGGGCGTGGCCCGACGCGCTGGCACACCCCGTATCGGTCGTGGTCCTCGGTTGGCTGACTCTCCGGTCGTACCATCTGCGAAAGCGACGCCGGATCACCTGGCGGGGTCGCCCGGTCGGCTAGGAGGGGGCGGCATGGCGCGGATCGTGGTCATCGGCGCCGGCGTGGGCGGGCTCGCCGCCGCCGCCCGGCTGGCGGTCACCGGGCACGAGGTCACCGTCTTCGAGCGGGCCGACACGGTCGGCGGCAAGCTCGGCCGGCACCGGCACGACACCCCAGAGGGGTCGTGGTGTTTCGACACCGGGCCGAGCCTGGTCACCCTGCCGCAGGTGTTCCACGACCTGTTCGAGACGACCGGCGCGAAGCTCGACGAATACCTGGACCTGGTGCCGCTGGACCCGATCGTCCGGCACGTCTTTCCCGGCGGCGGCCCCACCCTCGACTCCTGCGCCGACCCGGCCGAGTTCACCGCCCGGATCGGCGCGGCGCTCGGCGACCGGGCCGCCGCCGACTGGCAGCGGCTCTGGCGGCGGGCCGGCCGGGTGTGGGCGGCCTCGCACCGGGACGTGCTCCGTCGCACCGTGGACTCCCCCCGCGACCTGGCCGCGCTGGCCTGGCGGCTGGGCGACCTCGCCGCCATCGGCCCCGGCCGCAGCCTGCGCGGGCTGGGCCGCCGGCACCTGTCCGACCCCCGGCTGCGGATGCTGCTCGACCGGTACGCCACCTACACCGGCGCCGACCCGCGCCGCGCCCCGGCCGCGCTGGTCGCCGTCCCCTACGCCGAACTGGCGTACGGCGGCTGGTACCTGCGCGGCGGGCTGGGCACCCTGGCCGACGCGCTGCTGTCGCGCTGCCTGGACCTCGGGGTGGTGGTGCGGACCGGCGCCACGGTCACCCGGATCGACGCGGCCGGCGGCCGGGTGCACGGGGTACGCCTGGCCGGGGTGGCCGCCCCGGTCCCCGCCGACGTGGTGGTGGCCAACGTCGACGCGCTGACCGTCTACCGGGACCTGCTGCCCACCCCGCGCCGGCTGGCCGCGCTCACCGACCGCAGCCTGGCCGGATTCGTGCTGCTGCTCGGCGTCCGCGGCGACTCCGGGCTGGCCCACCACACCGTCTTCTTCCCGCGCGACCACGACGCCGAGTTCGACGCGGTCTTCGGCGAGCCGGGGCGGGGCGTCCGGGCCCGGCCGGCACTGGACCCGACCGTCTTCGTCACCGTGGCCGACGACCCGACGGTCCGCCCGGCCGGGCACGAGGCGTGGTTCGTGCTGGTCAACGCGGCCCGGCACGGCACCGCCGCGGGCGCGGTCGACTGGCGGCGGCCGGGGCTGGCCGAGGCGTACGCCGACCGGATCCTCGACGTGCTCGCCGAACGGGGCGTGGACGTGCGGGACCGGCTGGTGTTCCGCGACATCCGCACCCCGGCCGACCTGGACGCGTCGACCGGCGCGCCGGGCGGCGCGATCTACGGCACCGCGGGTGGGCTGCTCCGCCCGGCCAACCGGGGCCCGGCGGCCGGGCTCTGGCTGGTCGGCGGCTCCAGCCACCCCGGCGGCGGCCTCCCCATGGTCACCCTGTCGGCGGAGATCGTCGCCGACGCCATCGGCCCGGCCTGGTAGGCCCGGTCGCCCGCGCCGGATCAGGCCGGGGTCAGTCGGCGTCGATCAGCGCGCGGCGGACGGCGGAGAGCAGTTGGCCGAGGCCGAAGCCGGCCAGCAGCACCCAGACCGTGGTGGCCATGGTGATGGTGCCGGCCATCAGGTCGGCGTCGACCAGCCCGGTGAGCCCGGCCACCAGCAGCCCGACCAGCGCCACGCAGACCCGGGTGGGGCGCTCCCCCACGGTCACCGCGCCGATCTCCCGCATCCCGGCGGAGACCGCCCGGGCCCGCACGTACTCGTGCAGCCAGGACAGGCCGCCGGCCGCGGCGACCAGCGCACCGGGCGCGCCGAGCAGCCAGAACGCGGTCAGCCAGGCGGCCTCGCCGAGCCGGTCGGCCACCGAGTCGTAGACGTAGCCGAGCCGGGTGGTGCGGTTGGTGGCCACCGCCACCGCGCCGTCGACGCTGTCCGCCACCGCGGCCAGCAGCACGAACAGCGCGCCCAGGAACGGCCCGTCACCCACCCGCCCCACGAGCAGGGGTACGCAGAGGCAGAGCAGCACCCCGACCACGGTCACCGGGGTCGGGCCGACCCGCAGCCGGCCCAGGATGTAGCCCACGTGGTAGGCGAGGCGCAGCCAGGCGCGGACCACCGGCGCGGCCGCCCGGGGATCGAAGCCGCCGTGCAGTCGCGCCCACGCGGTCGCGTACTGGTCCCAGTTCAGCTGTGTGCCCACCACGGAATCAACCGTAGAAGGACGGTGCGGGTGTCGTGGGCCGGGTGGTCACACCCGCGCGGCGGCGCGCAGGCGCTGCCAGACCTCCCGCGTGGCGGTGGAGCGGTTGAGGGTGATGAAGTGGATCCCCGGCACGCCCTCGTCGAGCAGCTTCGCGCACATCTCGCTCGCCTGCTCGATGCCGAGCCGGCGGACCGCCTCCGGGTCGTCGGCCACCTCGGCGAACCGCGCCGCGAGGGCCGGCGGGAACGGCGCGCCGGAGAGCTGCACGGACCGCTCGATGGTGCCCAGCTGGGTCACCGGCATCACCCCGGCCAGGATCGGGGTGTCGCAGCCGGCGGCGGCCACCCGGTCGCGAAGCCGCAGGTAGTCGTCGGCGTCGAAGAACATCTGGGTGATCGCGAACTCGGCCCCGGCCCGGCACTTGCGGACGAAGTGCGCGGTGTCGCTGGCCACGTCGGGCGAGCGCGGGTGCTTGTACGGGAAGGCGGCCACCCCGACGCTAAAGTCGCCGGCGTCCCGGACCAGCCGGACCAGCTCCTCGGCGTACCGCACGCCCTCCGGGTGCTTGATCCACTCGCCGCCCGGGTTGCCCGGCGGGTCGCCGCGCACGGCCAGCACGTTGCGCACCCCGACCGAGGCCAGCCGGCCGATGACGTGCCGCAGCTCGGCGACCGAGTGGTCGACCGCGGTGAGGTGGGCCATCGGCAGCAGGGTGGTCTCGGTGGCGATCCGCTCGGTCACCGCGACCGTGGTGTCCCGGGTCGAGCCGCCCGCGCCGTAGGTGATCGAGACGAACGAGGGACGCAGCGACTCCAGCTCGCGGATGGCCTGCCAGAGCAGGCGCTCCCCCTGCGGGGTCTTCGGCGGGAAGAACTCGAAGGAGAAGGTGGGCCGGCCGTCACGGATCAACTCGCCGATGGCCGGCTGAGGGTTGGGGAGGACCGAGGGAAGACCGAGCGCCACGGACCGACTGTAACCGGCGGGTCCGGGCCGGCCCAGGATCTTCCCAGCCCGCGAGCACGAGCGGGGCGGAGCGTCGTACCCCGGGGGTAGGAAGGGGACAGCGCGGTGGGGCCGGCCGGTGGCCGGTCCCGGGGGCCCGCGCGGGGGTCGCCACGATCGGCGGCGCGCCGGTCCGGCACCGCCGGGCGTCCGCGTCGCCGCCCGCGCCGTCGCCTCCGGAGGACCCGATGACCCCGTCCCCGCCACCCGGCCCGCGCCTGCTCGGGCCGCTCCTGGTCGAGCTGCGGGTGGCCCGCGGCTGGAGTCAGCAGCGGGTCGCCGCCGAGCTCTGCGCCGCCGCCGGCGTGCCGACCCTGACCCGGCACGAGGTGTCCCGGTGGGAGCGACAGCGCCGGCTCCCCGGCGACTTCTGGTCCGGCTGGCTGGCGGTGGTCCTCGGGGTGCCGGGCGAGCTGCTCGCGGAGGCCGCCGCGCACAGCCGCCGGCTCGGTGCGGTGCCGGCGGCCGTCGGCCCGGCCGGCTCCCGCGCGCGGCTGGCCCTGCTCACCCTGGCGCACCGCTGGGCGGCCGACCCGTCCGGTGCCACGCTCGGCGGCCCGCTCGTCGACCTCGCGCCGGCCGAGCCGCCCCGCCCGGACGACCTGCCGGGCGGCGGCAACCTGGCCGAGCTGCGGCGCTGGGACGACCTGCTGGGCGGCGCCGACCTGGCCGGGCACGGCGCCCGCCGGCTGCGCCACGCGGCCCGGGGCTACCGCGCGGCCGGGTCCGCCGGCCGGCGCCGGCTGCTGCCAGTGCTGGCCGAGTCGGCGCAGCTGGCCGGCTGGCTGGCCGCCGACGCCGGGGACCTGGCCGGCGGGCTGACGACCTACCGGCTGGCGCTGCGCGCCGCGGTGGCCGCCGGGGACCCGCCGCTCGCCGGGCACGTGCTCGGGTCCGCCAGCCACCTGCTGGCCGGCGCTGGGGACCCGGCGGGGGCGCTGACGCTGGCCCGGATCGGCTACGCCGGCTGCCGCGCGGCCGCCTCCCCCGGGCTGCGGGCGCTGCTGCTGCACCGGGTGGCCCTCGCCGCCGCGCTCGCCGGCCGGGCGGGCGCCGCCGGGCAGGCGCTGGCCGGGGCCGCCCGGGCCGGCACGCCCGACCCGGGCCGGGAGCCGCCCTGGCTGTACTGGCTCGACGAGGCGGAGCTGGCGGCGCTGACCGGGCGCACCCTGGTCGCGCTGGGCCGCCCCGGGCCCGCGGTCCCGCTGCTCCGGCCGGTGGCCGGCGGGCGGGGCCGGCCGCGCCGGGCGGCCGTCTACGGCGGCTGGCTGGCCCGGGGCTATCTCCAGCTCGGCGAGATCCCCGGGGCCTGCGCGGTGGCCGGCGCGGCGCTGCTCGACGCCGTCCGGTCCGGCTCGCCCCGGGCGGTCGGCCAGCTCACCGAGGTACGCCGCCGGCTGGCCGGGCACCCGCACGAGCCGGCCGCCCGGCGCTACGCGGGGCTGCTCGCGGCGGCCCGCCCGTACCTGCCGGTCACGCCCCCGGCGGCGCGGGCGCGACGGTCCCGGTCGATGTCGCGCGCGGCACGCCGGGACCGGGGGGTAGGGCGCGAGCGGCGCACACCGGATAGCGTCGTCGGCGTGACCCACGCTGCTCCCGTGTCCCCCGTCGACCGCGCCGGCCTGCGCCAGCGGATCGACAAGGCCCTCACCGAGTTTCTCGCCGGCCAGCGCGGCTGGCTGACCACCCTCGACAACGGCCTGGTGCCCGTCGCCGAGGCGATCGAGGCGTTCGTGCTGGGCGGCGGGAAGCGGCTGCGCCCGGCCTTCGGCTACTGGGGCTACCGGGGTGCCGGCGGGGTCGACTCCGACCAGGTGGTCGCCGCCCTGGCCGCGCTGGAGTTCGTGCAGGCCAGCGCCCTGATCCACGACGACCTCATGGACCGCTCGGACACCCGCCGGGGCGAGCCCGCGGTGCACCGGCGGTTCGCCGCCCGGCACCGCGCGGCCGGCTGGAGCGGCGACCCGGACGGGTTCGGCGACGCGGCGGCGATCCTGCTGGGCGACCTC
Organism: Micromonospora sp. NPDC023966; assembly: GCF_040639095.1. Classification (NCBI taxonomy): domain Bacteria; kingdom Bacillati; phylum Actinomycetota; class Actinomycetes; order Micromonosporales; family Micromonosporaceae; genus Micromonospora; species Micromonospora sp. NPDC023966. The sequence continues at coordinate 11,786 of NZ_JBEZZJ010000006.1, forward strand.
TGCCTGGTCTGGTCCGACGAGCTGCTGCACTCCGCCGGCCTGGACCCGCGCACGGTGGCCCGGGCCCGCCCGGTCTTCGACGAGATGCGCACCGAGGTGACCGTCGGGCAGTACCTGGACGTGCTGACCCAGGCCACCGGGGACACCTCGCTGGAGCGGGCCGGCAAGGTGGCCCGCTACAAGTCGGCGAAGTACACCGTCGAGCGGCCGCTGCTGCTCGGCGCCGCGCTGGCCGACGCGCCGGCCGAGGTGCACGCGGCCTACTCGGCGTACGGGCTGCCGCTGGGCGAGGCGTTCCAGCTCCGCGACGATGTGCTGGGGGTGTTCGGCGACCCGGAGCGCACCGGCAAGCCGGCCGGCGACGACCTGCGCGAGGGCAAGCGAACGTACCTGGTGGCGGCGACCCTCGAGGCGCTCGACGACACCGGCCGCGACCTGCTGCTCGGCGGCCTCGGCGACCCGGATCTGGACGCCGCCGGGGTGTCCCGACTGCGCGAGCTGATCACCGCCAGCGGCGCCCTGGACCGCACCGAACGCCGCATCGCCACCCTCACCGAGAGCGCCCTGGCGGCCCTCACCACGGTCGACCTCGACACCGAGGCCCGCCAGTCCCTGGTCGACCTGGCCATCGCCGCCACCCGCCGCACCGACTGACCCGGTCCCCGGGATCCCCGGCGTCCCCCCGGGCGATCATGAGGTTGACGGCGAAGTCGATCTCCCGAAGTGCCGCCAAGCTCATGATCGACGGGGTTGGGCGCCCGTCAGAAGCCGAGGGCCTGGGCGCGGCGCTTGACCTCGCGGGCCTGGTCGCCGGCGAGGGCGGCGGCCGGCGTGGTGCCGGGGAGGCTCGGGTCCTCCTGGTAGAGCCAGCGCAGCGCCTCCTCGTCGTCGTAGCCGGCGTCGGTGAGCAGGTTGAGCACGCCGGGCAGGTGCTTGAGCACGGTGCGGTTGGCCACCAGGTCGGCCGGGATCCGGCGGACGCCGTCGCGGCGCACCGCGAGCAGCTCCCGGTCGCGGATCATCTGGTGCACCTTGCTGATCGACAGGTCGAGGCGCTCGGCCACGTCCGGCAGGGTCAGCCAGCCGGCCGGGTCGGTCGGTCCGGGCAGGTCGGCGCCCGTGGCGGCGGTCTCGGCGGGTACGGAATCGGTCACCCGACCACCCTGCCACGTGCCCGCCGGGGCCGGTCGGCGGCACCCCGTACCCCGCCGGCGGCCCGCGGCGTTCCACCACGGTCCCAACCCGGCTGTAGCATCCTGTTCAACCTTCACCCTCCCGACACATAGACTGCCTGCCGATGGACACACAGGTCGCCGACACGTTGCTGGGCTCGCTGATCGACGGGCGCTACCGCATTCGCGGTCGCGTGGCCCGCGGCGGCATGGCGACCGTGTACACCGCCACCGACGAGCGCCTGGAGCGCACCGTGGCGGTCAAGATCATTCACCCGACCCAGGCGCCCGAGGCCCGGGCCCGGATGGCCGGCTTCGTCGAGCGCTTCACCGACGAGGCGAAGACCATCGCCCGGCTCACCCACCCCAACGTGGTGGCGGTCTACGACCAGGGCAGCCACGCCGGCCTCCCCTACCTGGTGATGGAGTACGTGCGCGGCCGCACCCTGCGCGACGTGCTCGCCGAGCGGCGCCGGCTCGCCCCGGACGAGGCGCTGGCCATCGCCGAGCAGATGCTCGCCGCGATCGCCGCCGCGCACCGGGCCGGCCTGGTGCACCGCGACGTCAAGCCGGAGAACGTGCTGGTCGCCGAGGCGCCCACCGGCGGCACCACCAGCCTGGTGGACAGCGTGGTCAAGGTGGCCGACTTCGGGCTGGCCCGCGCGGTCGAGGCCAGCGCCGAGGAGGAGAACGGCAACCAGCTCATGGCCACCGTGGCGTACGTCGCGCCGGAGCTGGTCACCCAGGGCCACGCGGATCCCCGCACCGACGTCTACTCGGCCGGCATCGTGCTGTTCGAGATGCTCACCGGCCGGGTGCCGTACGACGGCGACCGCCCGGTGGAGGTCGCCTGGCAGCACGTCGACCGGGACGTGCCGGCCCCGTCGACCCTGGTGCCGGCACTGCCCCCGGTCCTCGACGAGCTGGTCGCCCGGGCCACCCGGCGTGACCCGGCCGCGCGCCCGGCCGACGCCGGCGCGCTGCTGACCGAGGTGCAGGCCGTCCGGGACGAGCTGGGCAACGGCAACTCGCGCACCGCGGTGCTGCGGCAGGTGGGCGACGAGACGGCCGTGCTCGCCCAGCCCACCATGGTGGTGGCGGCGGTCCGCCCGGCCGAGCGCCCCGCCTGGGCCCGGCTGCCCGAGGGCGGCGGCCAGCGTTCGCACCGCCGCCGCGCCGTCGAGGACGAGGGCCTGGGCAGCCGGCTGGCCGAGCTGCGTACCCGGGTGATGGGCTCGCCGCGCGGCCGTCTGGCGGTCGCCGCGGCGGCCGTGGTGCTCGGCCTGGTGGCCGCGCTGGGCGGCTGGTGGTTCGGGGTGGGCCGCTACACTGTCGCCCCGCAGCTGATGAGCCTGACCAAGGCGGACGCGGAGGCGCAGGCCACCCGGGGCGGCTTCACCCTGCGCTACGCCGAACCCCGCTACGACGAGAAGATCCCCAAGGACACGGTGCTGGGCCAGGACCCGGTCTCCGCCACCCGGATCGTCAAGGGCGGCACGATCACCCTGACCCTGTCGCTCGGCCCCGAGCGGCTGCCGGTGCCGGACGTGGTGGGCAAGGACTTCGAGCTGGCCCAGGCCGAGCTGACCGACGCCAAGCTGGTACCGGTCAAGGGCAGCTCCCGCTACGACGACGCGCTGCCGGCCGGCGTGGTGCTGGCCACCGACCCGAAGGTGGGCACGGTGGTCAAACCGGGGTCGAAGGTGACGGTGATCCTCAGCAAGGGCCGCGCCCCGGTGACCGTGCCGAACCTGGTGGGCAAGAACCTCACCGAGGCCCGCACCATCCTCGGCCAGCTCGGGCTGACCCCGGTGGAGAACTACAAGGACTCCGACAAGCCGAAGGACGAGATCCTCGGCCAGAGCCCGGCCGACGGCACCGGCGTGGAGAAGGGCGCCCAGGTCAAGCTGGAGGTCAGCAAGGGCCCCGCCCAGGTGCCCGTCCCCCGCGTCGTCGACCTGCCCTGCCAACAGGCCAAGCAGGTGCTGGAGAGCCAGGGCTTCCCGGTCAACATCCAGCTCAACCCCAACGGGGTGGCCCGCTTCCAGAACCCCGGCGAGAACACCCCGGTGCCGCCGGGCACCCCGGTCACGGTGACGTGCCTGTGAGCGAGCAGAGCGTGAGCGCGCGGCGGCGGGTCGGCTCGCACACCCCCACCTCCGGCGGGCTGGCCAAGGCGGCGCTGCCCTACGCCGACGCGGCCGCCTCCGAGGCGGTGCAGGTCTACGTCTCCAACTCCCGCGGCTGGGCGCTGCCGGCGGGCGACCCGCAGCAGGACGTGCTGTTCCGGGACGGCTGCGGCGAGCGCGGCCTGCCGGTCTTCATCCACGCCTCGCTGCTGGTCAACCTCGGCTCACCCACGCCGGCCACGGTCGAGCGGTCGGCGGAGACCCTGGCGCACGCGCTGCGCCGGGGCCGGGCCATCGGCGCGCAGGCCGTGGTGTTCCACGCCGGCAGCGCCGTCGACGCGGACCACGCTGAGGCAGCCATGCGGCAGGTCCGCACGGCCCTGCTGCCGCTGCTCGACGACAGCGCGGCCGGCGACGGGCCGATGCTGCTGGTCGAGCCGAGCGCCGGGGGTGGCCGGTCGCTGGCCTCCCGGGTCGAGCACCTGGGCCCCTACCTGGACGCGGTGGACCGGCACCCGATGATGGGCGTCTGCTTCGACACCTGCCACGCCTGGGCGGCCGGGCACGACCTGGCCGCCGAGGGCGGGATGACCGCCACGCTGGACGCGCTGGTGGCCACGGTCGGCGCGGACCGGCTGAAGCTGGTGCACGCGAACGACTCGAAGGACCTGTGCGGCTCCACCCGGGACCGGCACGAGAGCATCGGCAAGGGCACCATCGGCGAGCCCGCGTTCGCCGAGCTGATGCGCCACCCCGCCACCGCCGGCATCCCGATCCTGGTGGAGACCCCGACCGAGAAGCACGTCGGCCACGCCGCCGACATCGCCACCCTCAAACGCCTCCACCCCTGATCCCCGCCCATCCCGAGTTGATCAAGAGGTTCGCGTCGGGATCCGCGCCGCGGATGACGCAAACCTCTTGATCAACGAGGCGTGGAGCCCAGGGGTCAGGCGCGGAGGAGGCCGGTGAGGATCTGCGCGGCGCGGTCGACCTGGGCGTCGGAGACGTCCAGGTGGGTGACCAGGCGGGCGGTACGCGGGCCGAGCACCGAGATCAGCAGCCCCTCCGCCCGGGCGGCGGCCGCCAGGGCCGGCGCGTCGAGCGGGTGCTTGGCCAGGTCGAGCGGGACGATGTTGGTCCGCACCACGGTCGCGAGCACCCCGTACGGAGCGACCGCCTCGGCCAGCCGGGCGGCCTTGGCGTGGTCCTCGGCGAGCCGCTCGACGTGGTGGGCCAGCGCGTACCGGCCGGCGGCCGCCAGGATGCCGACCTGCCGCATGCCGCCGCCCATCCGCTTGCGGACGAACCGCGCCCGGGCGATCTTCTCGGCGCTGCCGACCACCACCGAGCCGACGGGGGCGCCGAGGCCCTTGGAGAGGCAGACCGAGAGGGTGTCGAACAGCGCGCCGTACTCGGCCAGCGGCACCCCGTCGGCAACGTGCGCGTGCCAGATCCGGGCGCCGTCGCAGTGCAGGGCGAGCCGGTGCTCGTCGGCGACCCGGCGCAGCTCACGCAGGGTCGCCAGGGGGATCACTCCGCCGCCGCCCCGGTTGTGGGTCTGCTCGACGGCGATGGCCCGGGTCGGCACCGCGAAGTAGCCGTCGGGCCGGACCATCCCGGCCACCACCTCGGGGTCGATCTCCGCGCCCACGGCCGGCCAGGTCCGCGAGGAGATGCCGCCGTACGCGGCGGCCGCGCCGATCTCGTACGTGACCACGTGCGCGTCGGCGTCGCAGAGCAACTCGTCCCCCGGCGGGACGAGGAGCTGGAGAGCGATCTGGTTGGCCATCGAGCCGGTCGGGGCGAACAGCGCCGCCTCGTGCCCGAAGAGCGCGGCGACCTCGGTCTCCAGCGCGGTGACCGTGGGGTCCTCGGCGTAGACGTCGTCACCCACCTCGGCGGTGGCCATCGCCTCCCGCATCCCGGCGGTCGGCCGGGTCACGGTGTCCGAACGAAGATCGATCAAGTCAGCCACAGTTGTCCTTTCGGCTGCCGACTGCGGGGCTCGCGCAAGCGCACTCCCCGCGTCAGCCACGGAGCATCTCCGCCACGAGGAAGGCCAGCTCCAGCGACTGCTGGGTGTTCAGTCGCGGGTCGCAGGCGGTTTCGTACCGGTCGGGCAGGTCGAGGTCCTCGATGCCCTGGGCGCCGCCGAGGCACTCGGTGACGTCCTCGCCGGTCAGCTCGACGTGCAGGCCGCCCGGGTGGGTCTCCAGGCCGCGGTGCACCTCGAAGTAGCCGAGCACCTCGTCGACGATCCGGTCGAAGTGCCGGGTCTTGTAGCCGTTCGAGGACTCGTGGGTGTTGCCGTGCATCGGGTCGCACTGCCAGACGACCTTGGCGCCGGCGGCGGTGACCTTGGCGACGATCGGGGGCAGCGCGTCCCGCACCCGGTGGTTGCCCATCCGGCTGATCAGGGTGAGCCGGCCGGGGACGTTGTCCGGGTTGAGCTTCTCGCAGAGCTCGATGGCCTCGTCCGGGGTGGTGGTCGGGCCGAGCTTCACCCCGATGGGGTTGGCGATCCGGGAGATGAAGTCGAGGTGCGCCCCGTCGAGCTGCCGGGTCCGCTCGCCGACCCAGAGGAAGTGCCCGGACAGGCCGTACGCCCGGCCGCCGGAGATCCGGGTGAGGGCCCGGTCGTACTCCAGCGCCAGCGCCTCGTGGGAGCAGTAGAGGGTGACGGTGCGCAGCGCCTCGTCGTCGGTCATCCCGCAGGCACGGATGAAGGCCAGTGCCCGGTCGATCTCCCGGGCGATCGCCTCGTAGCGCTCGCCGGCCGGGGACTGCTTGACGAAGCCCTTGTTCCAGTCGTGCACCGCGTGCAGGTCGGCCAGCCCGCCGGCCAGGTACGCCCGGAGCATGTTCATCGCGGCGGCCGAGTTGGCGTACGCCCGGATCATGCGCTGCGGGTCGGCGACCCGCGCCTCCGGCGTGGCCTCCAGCGAGTTGATCATGTCGCCGCGGTAGGCCGGCAGGCCTCGCGCGTCGGTCGGCAGGGACCGGGGCTTGGTGTACTGGCCGGCGACCCGGGCGACCTTGACCACCGGCAGCGACGCGCCGTACGTCAGCACGATCGCCATCTGGAGCAGGGTGCGGGCGTTGGCCAGCAGGTGGCTCTCGGTGTTGTCGGCGAAGGTCTCCGCGCAGTCGCCGCCCTGGAGCAGGAACGCCTTGCCCTCGCAGACCAGGGCCAGCCGCTGCCGGAGCTGGTCGACCTCGTAGGGGGCGACCACGGACGGCACCGTGTCCAGCACCTTGCAGACCTCGGCGACCTGCTCCTGGTTCGGCCAGGGCGGGGTCTGCGCGCGTGGGAGGTCCCGCCACCGGTCCAGGCCGAGGGCCGCGTCCTCGGCGGAGTCGGCGGTCGGACGACTGGTCTGGAGCCCCGGGCTGCCCACCGCGGGGTGACTCAGCTGATGCCACTCATGGCGCATGGGAGAAAGCGTACGGCGACCGCCGGGGCGGCCCGTCGCCGAGGGGGACGGTTCCGGTGGTTGGGAGATCATCGACACATTCCGGAACCGCCGCAGGTCGGGGCCGGTGCGGGGTCAGGGGGTGGCCGCCGGCTCCGGGGTGTTGCCGCCCAGCGCCTCGCCGGCGATGCACCAGTCGGCGCCGGTCCGGGTGACCGTGAACAGCAGCGACCGGGTGGCCTTGCGGGAGCCGACGGCGACGCTGATCGTGGTGCTGACCTCTTCGCCGTGCGGGCCGGACCGGACGTCGGTGATGGTGGCCTGCGGGACGGTGAAGTGGTCGGCGAAGTCGCCGTTCGGGCCGGTGGCCGCGGCGTCAAAGGCGGTCTGCATGGGCGCGCAGAGCTGGCTGCGCCCGGCGTCGACGTCCTTGGCCGCCATCGCGTCCAGGTACGCCTGGACCCGCTCCCGGCTCTTGGCCGCCGCCTCCTCGGCCGGCGCCCGCTGCGACTGGCTGGCCGGGGTGCCCGCGGCGTCGTCCCCGCCGCCGAGGCCACAGCCGGCCAGTGTGACCGTCAGAAGCGCGAGCAGCGCGCCGCCGGCCACCGCCCTCGGGTGCGTCAGGCCCATCGGTCCCCTTCCATCGCGCGGGCATCGGGACATGCCGAGCGGCGAGTCTGTCACATCGACGCCGTCGTATGCCGGCCCGCCAGGCCGGCCGGTGGGCGGCTGCCACCGCCCTCGACGACCTGCCCATCCTCGCCCGGATCGCCCCGGCCGACCAGAGCGGCACGCGGATCGGCGTCCGGCCCCCACCGGTTGGACGCCGGGCCGGCCGGCGCCGACAATGGCGTACCCCTGAAGGAGGTGATGGTCGTCCTCGCCGTGGCATCGGTCGACACCGCCGGGCTGCCCCCGGCCGAGCGGTTCGCCTTCTGGCAGGACGTCGTGGCCCGCGACTCGGCGGCCGCCCGGATCAGCAGCGCGCACGCGGCCGACTTCGCCGCCTCGGCCCGGGCCGTCGACCTGGGCGTGGTCCGGCTCGGCGTCTGGCGGTACCCGTCGCTGGAGCTGGCCCGCACCCCCCGGCTGATCCGCAGCTCGGACCCCGAGTTCTATCAGCTCGCCCTGCCGCTGAACGGCCACGGTGTTGTGTCGCAGCAGCGGCGGTCGGCCCGGCTCGACCCGTCCGGTTTCGCCTTCATCGACACGGTCCGCCCGCACGGCTCCCGGCACGCGCCGGACCGGGCCGCCGGCCCGCTGGAGACGCTGACCGCGCTGGTGCCCCACCGGGCGCTGCCGCTGCCCCCGCGCCGGGCGGCGGCGCTGCTCGCCGCGGAGATCCCCGCCGACGCCGGGATGGGCGCCCTGCTGGCCAACTTCCTGCGCCGGCTGGTGGCCCACCCCGAGCAGTACGCCGCCTCGGACGCGCCGGGGCTCGACCGGATCGCCCTGGACCTGATCGCCGGCACCCTGGCCGGGCAGCTGGAGGTGGAGGGGGAACTGCCCGTCGAGGTGCGGATCACGGGCCTGCGGGCCCGGGTGGAGGCGTGGATCCGGCAGCACCTGGCCGACCCGGAGCTCAACCCGGCCGCCGTGGCGGAGGCGCACCACCTCTCGGTGCGCGCACTGCACCGGCTCTTCGACGACGCCGACACGACCGTGGCGGCCCTGATCCGCACGGCCCGCCTGGACCGCTGCTTCCGCGACCTGGCCGACCCGGGGCTGCGGCACCTCGCCGTCCACCAGGTCGCCGCCCGCTGGGGCTTCCGGGACCGGGCGCACTTCAGCCGGGCGTTCCGTGCCGCGTACGGGCTCTCGCCCCGCGAGCACCGGGACCGCAGCATCCGTACCTGAACCGACACCGTGCGGGAAGGGGCCGGTGCGGCCCCTCCCCGCCGGGTGGGTGGTGCGTCGGCCCTCGGCTCAGCCGAGACCGCCCTTGATGGCGCTGATCAGCTCACCGTTGCTGGTGTCTCCGGAGAGCTCCCAGAAGAACGCGCCACCGAGGCCCTGGTTCTTCGCGTAGGTCATCTTGCCGCCGATGGTCGCCGGGGTGTCGTAGCTCCACCAGTTGCTGCCGCACTTGGCGTAGGCGGTGCCGGCGATCGTGCCGGTGGCCGGGCAGGTGTTCTTGAGCACCTTGTAGTCCTCGATGCCCTGCTCGTAGGTGCCGGGCGCCGGGCCGGTGGCGGTGCCGCCGGGTGCCGACTGGGTCACCCCGGTCCAGCCGCGGCCGTAGAAGCCGATGCCCAGCAGCAGCTTGTCGGACGGGACACCCTTGGACTTGAGCTTCTGGATCGCCGCGTCGGACCAGAAGCCCTGCTGCGGGATGCCGGTGTACGAGGTGAGCGGCGAGTGCGGGGCGGTCGGGCCCTGGGCCGCCCAGGCGCCGAAGTAGTCGTACGTCATCGGCATCAGCCAGTTGAGGTTCGGCACGGCGCCGGCGTAGTCGGTCGCGTCGATCTTGCCGCCGGTGCTGCCGTCGGCCGTGATCGCCGCGGTGACCAGGAAGCTGGAGCCGAACTTGCTCCGCAGCGCGCTGATCACGTTCTTGAAGGCGTTCGGGCCGCTGGTGTCGCACTGGAGGCCGCAGGCGTTCGGGTACTCCCAGTCGATGTCGATGCCGTCGAAGACGTCCGCCCAGCGCGGGTCCTTGATCAGGGAGTAGCAGGAGTCGGCGAACGCGGCCGGGTTCTGCGCGGCCTGGGTGAAGCCGGCCGACCAGGTCCAGCCGCCGAAGGACCAGATCACCTTCAGGTTCGGGTACATCTTCTTCAGCTTGCGGAGCTGGTTGAAGTTGCCGCGCAGCGGCTGGTCCCAGGTGTCGGCCACGCCGTCGACGCTGTCCGCCGCGGTGTACGCCTTGTCGTAGTCGGCGTAGCTGTCGCCGATGCTGCACCGCCCGCCCGTGGTGTTGCCGAAGGCGTACAGCAGGTGGGTCAGCTTGGCGGCGGACCCGCTGGTGTGCACGTTCTTCACGTGGTAGTTGCGGCCGTAGACGCCCCACTCGGTGAAGTAGCCGACCACCTTCTTGCCCCCGCTCGGCGGGGTCGTGGTGGGCGGAGGCGTGGTCGGCGGAGGCGTGGTCGTCGGCGGGGCCGTGGTGGGCGGAGTGGTGGTCGGCGGCGGCGTCGTGGTCGGCGCGGTCGTCGTCGGAGGAGTGCCGCCGGAGCAGGACGCGCCGTTGACCGTGCAGGTCAGCGGCGCCTTGTACGCCCCGGTGCCGTTGTAGCCCCAGCTGAAGCTGGCGCCCGCGGCGAGCGGGCCGGCCCAGCTCTTCTTGACCGCCACGTAGTGGTTGCCGCTGCTGGTGACGTCGGCGTCCCAGGAGCTGCTGATGGTGGTGCCCGCGGGCAGGTCGAACTCGATGCGCCAGGTGTCGACGCTGGCGCTGGTGCCGTTGGTGATGGTCACTTTCGCCTCGTGACCGGTTCCCCAGTCCTGCACCTTGGTGAACGTGGCGGTGACGCTGCCCGCGGCGGAGGCGGTCGCCATCGGCACCGCCGCGACCGCGAGCGCGACCACGGCGCCGGTGGCCCAGAGGGCCCGGCGGAGCGATCTCTTCATACGGCGTCTCCCCAAACAGTTAGGAAACTTTCCAGATTGGATGCTGAGACGCTACTCACGCGTCACCACTTCGTCAAGATGCAGATGCATCGATTCCTCGGGTCCGGCGCCGGCGGGCCCGACCGGCCCCGTAGCCTCGTCCCATGACCGTTTTCGACGTGCAGATCGACGCCCTCGCCGGCGGCCCGGCCGACCTTGGGCAGTACCACGGCCGCGCCCTGCTGGTGGTCAACGTGGCCTCCCGGTGCGGCCTCACCCCGCAGTACGCCGGCCTCCAGGCCCTCGCCGACGAGTACGCGGACCGGGGCCTGACCGTGCTCGGCGTGCCGTGCAACCAGTTCGCCGGCCAGGAACCCGGCACCGCCTCGGAGATCGAGGAGTTCTGTCAGGTCAACTACGGCGTCACGTTCCCGCTGACCGAAAAGGTCGACGTCAACGGCCCGCACCGGCACCCGCTCTACGCCGAGCTGGTGTCCGCCCCGGACATCGAGGGGCACACCGGCGACGTGCGGTGGAACTTCGAGAAGTTCCTCGTCGCGCCGGACGGCACGGTGGCGGCCCGGTTCGCCCCCACGATCACGCCCGACGCTCCGGAGCTGCGCGCCGCGGTCGAGAAGGTGCTGCCGGTCGGCTGACGCCCACCCTTGTAGGGAACCTTCCTTGACCGCCCATCGAGCTGTAGCTAAGTTTCAAAGACCTCGGACGAGGAGGTCATGATGGAGCGCAGAAGGTTCCTGGCCGGCGCGGGTGCGGTCACCGCGGGCGCGGTCGCCGCGGCGGCCCCGGGCACGGCGGGGCAGGCGGTGCCCGGCATCCGTCGGGTGGCGACCGGCCTGGACGTGCTGGTCGATTCCGGATTCGCCGCACTGGCCGGCCAGCGGGTGGGGGTGGTGTCCAACCCCACCGGTGTGGACGCGGCCTACCGGCACCTGGTCGACCTCATGCACGAGTCGGGCCGCGTGCAGGTGGTCGCGGCGTTCGGCCCCGAACACGGATTCCGCGGATCCGCTCAGGCCGGCGGCAGCGAGGGCACCGGGACGGACGCCCGCACGGGCATCCCGGTCTACGACGCGTACGGCGCCAGCCAGGCCAAATGGGAGAGCCTGTTCACGTCCACCGACGTGGACACGGTCGTCTTCGACATCCAGGACGTGGGCGCCCGCTTCTACACGTACATCTGGACGATGTACACGTCGATGGTCGCGGCGGCCCGGGTCGGCAAGCGGTACGTGGTCCTCGACCGGCCCAACCCGGTCGGCGGGCGGGCGTACGGGCCGATGATGACGCCCGCCTTCACGTCCGGCGTGGGGCTGAAGGAGATCGTCCAGCAGCACGGCATGACCGTCGGCGAGCTGGCCCGGTTCTTCAACGCGGAGTTCCTGCCCGCTGAGGCCGGACGGTCGGTCGAGCTGGAGGTGGTGCGCTGCCGGAACTGGAAGCGTGACCTGCTCGCCGCCGACACCGACCTGCCGTGGGTGATGCCCAGTCCGAACATGCCCACGCCGGACACCGCGCTGGTCTACCCCGGCACCTGCCTGTTCGAGGGCGTCGCATCGATCACCGAGGGGCGGGGCACCTGCCGGCCGTTCGAGCTGATCGGCGGGCTCGCCGGCGACTTCGACCACCACTGGGGCGACCGGCTCAACGCCCGGAACCTGCCGGGTGTCGAGTTCCGCGAGGCGTACTTCTCCCCGACGGCGGCGGGCCAGAAGCCGGCCCTGCTGAACAAGCTCTGCGCCGGCGTCGAGGTCAAGATCGTCGACCGGGCCGCCTACGACCCGATCCGCACCGCGGTGGCGATGCTGGTCGAGGCGCGGAAGTACCCGGCGTTCGCGTGGCGGATCGACTCGTGGGACACCGCCCGGCCGTACTGGGTGGACAAGCTGACCGGCTCGCCCCGGCTGCGCACGATGATCGACGCCGGAGCCGAGGTGGACGACGTGGTCGGCGCCTGGGCCGACGAGCTGGCGGCCTTCGAGCAGCGGCGGCGTCCGTACCTGCTCTACTGACCGGGCCCACCCCGCGGCCCCCGCTCCACCCGTCCGTCGGGCGGAGCGGGGGACGCGCCCGGGTCAGCCCGCGGCGGAGCGGAAGACCGGGTAGTAGCCGCCGGACTGCCCCGCGGCCGTCGGGTGGTACGAGACGGTGAGGTTCAGGTAGTTCAACGCGTGCAGCCACTTCTCACCGTAGCTGCAGAGCTGGTGCCCGACGAAGATCGACCGGACGTCGGCGAAGGTGAAGCCGGCCGAGGTGGCCGCCGTCCGGGTGATGTCGTCGACCAGGTTGATCCCCTCGTTGATCTTCGCCCGCGAGGTGGCGCTCAGGCCGACGCAGACCGTGCCGAGCTGGTAGAAGACCGGGTAGCCGACCACCACCACGCGGGCCGAGGGGGCCCGGCTCCGGATGCCGTTGTAGACGTTGGCCAGCTTGCCGGGCAGCTCGGTGCGGGCCTTGTCCTCGGCGGCCTGGACCGCGGCCACGCACTGGGTCTCGCCCTGGAGCACGCAGGTGCTCATGATGCTGGAGAAGCCGACGTCGTTGCCGCCGATCGTGACGCTGACCAGCGTGGTGGTCGAGGAGAGCGCGGAGAGCTGGTTGTTGACGACGTCCGTGGTGGTGGCACCGGAGCAGGCGACCGAGCGGTACGAGGCCGGCCTGATGTTGGCGTTGTAGAGCGCCGGGTAGGCGTTGGTGCTGCGCAGGCAGGACCCGCTCTCGGAGGTGTAGCTGTCGGCGCCGACGCCGGAGGCGTACGAGTCGCCGAGAGCGACGTAGCGATCGGTCGGGGCCGCCTGGGCGGGGGCGGCCAGGGGCAGCGTGACGCCGAGGGAGGCGGCCAGGGTCAGGGCGAGGGTGGCTAGACGGGATCTCCGCACGTCGCACTCCTGGGGGTGGGAAGTGGTGGTGGGAGATAGATACCAATAGATTGGACGCCGACGAAAGATCAACGATTCGCGCCGACTGCGGATAGACGCTTATTGATACAAACCGTTGCCGGGCACGTGAGCGCAACTGAAGATTTTCGCCATCGCGCGGAGCGGGTTAGGCTCGCCGGGTGGGGTTGATCACCGGGGACGACATCACTGCGGCCGAGAAGCGCCTCGACGGACGGGTGGTCCACACCCCGCTGCTGGAGGCGCCGGTCCTCGGCGCCGACCTGGGCCTGCGGCTGGCGGTGAAGGCGGAGAACCTCCAGCACACCGGGAGCTTCAAGGTCCGCGGCGCCACCAACGCGCTGCTCGCCCACGCCGAGCGCGCCGGCACGCCGGCCGGGCTGGTGGCCTTCTCCGCCGGCAACCACGCGATCGCGGTGGCCCACGTCGCCCGCGCGGCCGGGCTACCCGCCGTGGTCTGCATGCCACCGCACGCGGTGCCCAGCAAGCTGGCCGCGGTACGCCGGCTCGGCGCCGAGGCGGTGCTCACCGACGACCTGCTGGCCACCGCCGAGACGGTCGCGGCCGAGCGCGGCTTCCACCTGCTCGCGCCCTTCGACGACCCGGACGTGATCGCCGGTCAGGCCACCGTCGGGCGGGAGATCCTGGCCGACGGCCCGCGCCCGGACCTGGTGCTCGTACCGGTGGGCGGCGGCGGGCTGATCAGCGGGATCGCCGCGGCCGTCCGCGCGGGATCCCCGGCGACCCGGATCGTCGGGGTGGAGCCGGACGGGGCCAACGCGATGTCGTACGCGCTGCGGACCGGGACGCCCACCCTGCCGGTCCGCCCGGCCTCGGTCGCCGACGGCCTGGCCGCCCCGTTCGCCGGGCGGCACACGCTGGCGCACGTCCGGGCGCTGGTCGACACGGTCGTGGAGGTGCCGGAGGCGGCCATCCTGCCGGCCTGGGCCGACCTGGTGGCGGCCACGAAGCTGCTGGTCGAGCCGGCCGCCGCGGTCACCCTGGCGGCGTTGCGGGCGGGGCTGGTCGAGGTGGCGCCCGGCGAGCGGACCGTCCTGGTGCTCAGCGGCGGCAACGTCGCGCCGGCCGTGCTGGCCACCCTCGGCTGACGGGGGTCAGTCGGCCTGGGCGGCCAGTTCGCGGGCCCGGTCGCGGGCCGCCTCCAGCGCCGCCAGCATGGCCGCGCGGACGCCGTGGTTCTCCATCTCGCGGACGGCGGAGATGGTGGTGCCGGCCGGCGAGGTGACCGCCTCGCGAAGCTTCACCGGGTGCTCGCCGGAGTCGCGCAGCATCACGGCCGAACCGATGGCGGTCTGCACGATCAGCTCGTGCGCCACCTGGCGCGGCAGGCCGAGCAGGATGCCGGCGTCGATCATGGCCTCGACCAGCAGGTAGAAGTAGGCCGGGCCGGAGCCGGAGAGCGCGGTCACCGCGTCCTGCTGGGACTCGGGCACCCGCAGGGTGGCGCCGAGCGGCTTGAACATCTCCTCGGCCAGGGCCAGGTGCGCGCCGGTGGCGTGCGCGCCGGGCGAGATCGCGCTCATCGCCTCGTCGACCAGCGCCGGGGTGTTGGTCATCACCCGGACCACCGGGGTGCCCTCGGGCAGCCTGCGGTTGAAGAAGGCCGTGGGCAGGCCGGCGCAGAGCGAGATGACCAGCTTGTCGGCGGGCACCTTCGGGCCGATCTCGTCCAGCAGTGCCGCCGCGTCCTGCGGCTTGACCGAGACGGCGAGCACCTCGGCCTCGTCCACCGCGGTGAGGTTGTCCACCACCCGGACGCCGTACCGGGCGGTCAGTTCCTCGGCGCGGGCGGGGCGGCGGGCGGTGGCGAGCAGCCGCTCGACCGGCCAGCCGGAGCGGAGCAGCCCGGAGAGCATCAGCTCGCCGATCTTGCCCGCGCCGATCACCGCGACCGTGTGCACCTCGGGTGCCATGAGCCGTACCCCTCTCGGTGGAGGTGCGGCGCGGCGGGCCCGTTCGAGGACCCGCCGCGCCGCCCGCCGTCGGTCAGCTGCCGAAGAAGACCTCGGCCTCGGCGTACCGCTCCAGCGGCACGGTCTTCAGCTCGCGGGTGGCCTCGGCCAGCGGAACCCGGACGATGTCCGTGCTCTGCATCGCGACCATCTTGCCCCAGTCGCCCTCGTTCGCCGCGTCGATCGCGTGCAGGCCGAGCCGGGTGGCGAGCACCCGGTCGAACGCCGTCGGGGTGCCGCCGCGCTGGATGTGGCCGAGCACCACGGTGCGGGCCTCCTTGCCGGTCTTCGCCTCCAGCTGCTCGGCGAGCCACTGGCCGATGCCGCCGAGGCGGACGTGGCCGAACGCGTCGAGCTCCTGGTTGTGCAGCACCATCTGGCCGTCCAGCGGCTGGGCGCCCTCGGCGACCACGACGATCGGGGCGTACTGGTGCTGGAAGCGCTTCTCGACGTAGCCGGCGACCTGCTCGACGTCGAACTGCCGCTCGGGCAGCAGGATCACGTTGGCGCCGCCGGCGAGACCGGCGTGCAGGGCGATCCAGCCGGCGTGCCGGCCCATCACCTCGACGACCAGGGTGCGGTGGTGGCTCTCCGCGGTGGTGTGCAGCCGGTCGATCGCCTCCATGGCGATGTTCACGGCGGTGTCGAAGCCGAAGGTGTAGTCGGTGGCGCCGAGGTCGTTGTCGATCGTCTTCGGCACGCCGATGACATGGACGCCCAGCTCGTGCAACTTGGTGGCGACACCGAGGGTGTCCTCGCCGCCGATCGCGATCAGCGCGTCCACGCCCTGCGCGGCGAGGTTGTCCTTGATCCGCTCCACGCCGCCGTCGATCTTGAACGGGTTGGTCCGGGACGAGCCGAGGATGGTGCCGCCACGCGGCAGGATGCCGCGCACCTCCGCGATGCCCAGCGGCTTGGACAGGCCCTCCAGCGGGCCCTTCCAGCCGTCCCGGAAGCCCACGAACTCGTGACCGTAGGTGGCGACGCCCTTGCGGACCACCGCCCGAATCACCGCATTGAGACCTGGGCAGTCGCCGCCGCCGGTGAGCACGCCGATACGCATGATCTGCTCATCCTCCTGGAGCATCAGGTGAAGCCCGGATAAGCCCCAGGATATGTGTCAGATCAGACCATCGGCGCCGTTGCCGGCCCGGGGCGGGCCGTCAGTGCGCACTGTAGTCGGCGTGGGTGCCCGCCGACACCGCGCCCCGGCCCCGTTCCGACCCCCGGACCGGCTACCGGTCAGTAGCTGACCTCGCCGTTCTCCCCCGCCCTCGGCGGCTGCCGGGTGACCGCCGCCCGGGCCAGGCCGAGCAGGCTCACCACCGTGTTGCTCGGCGCGTCCCAGTACTCGGCGGAGCCGGCGTGCACCTTGATCAGCGTGAGGCCCGGCGTGTCCAGCCCGTCCGGGAACCAGGCCTTCAGCAGCGGGTGCCACAGCCGCTCGGCCCGCGCCCGGTCCCACTCCTCGGCGGCGGTGCCGGCCACCGACACCCAGGCGTGCTGCCGCTGGTCGGAGAAACCCACGTTGACCTGCGGGTTGACCCGGATCTGGCGGACCTTGGCGGAGTCCGCGTACGCGAAGAACCAGAGGTCGCCGTCGAACTCCGCCTCCTGGAGCCCCATCGGGCGGCTGACCAGTCGCCCGTCGACGGCGGTGGTGGTCAGCAGGCAGATGCGCGCGGCCCGGATCAGCTCGGTGACCCGGCGGCGGCCATCCGCGGCGCTGGTCGGCTGCTTGCTCATGCGGCCCTCCCTCGGATCGGCTCGATGCCGATCCTGCCCGGGACAGAACCGGTCAAACCTGCCGACAGCTCACCGGACGGTCATCGCCCGCCAGCGGGCCAGGTTGTGCCGGGCGTCGACCAGCGCGTCGTGCCGGTCCGCCTCCGCCTCCGGCAGCCGCGGCCGGCCGCGCTCGTCCCAGAGCTGGCGCAGTTCCTTGGTGAACCGCGGGATCTCCCGCGGCAGCGCCGGCATCGCCCCCCAGAGCTGGGCCAGCACCACGTGGTCGTACGCCGCGTACCAGGCCCAGAGCTCCAACTGCTCGCCGGGCCGGTCCCGGACCGGCGCCATCAGGAACTCGTAGAGGTCGTCGCGGATCCGTTCCCGGGAGCGCCAGGCCCGGTCGGCCGGCGAGGGGAGCTTGTCCAGCACGTTGCGGCGCACCCAGGGCACCGCCCGGGAGTCGTCGAACTCGGTGGAGACCGCGTAGAACTCGCGGCCGTACTCGTCGACGACGCCGATCGACACGAGGTCGACGATGCGGCCGTCCTCGATGAACTCACAGTCGTAGAAGTAGCGGTAGACCATCGGCACCATCCTCGCCCACCGCCGCCGGCCGCTGGTCGCCGGGGCCGTCCGCCGAGGTCGACGGCGCGTCCGCGCAGTTCGTGACGGTCACGGAAGTGTCTCCAGGGGTGTACAGCACGCGACGGGAGCGTCATGATCTGATGTGTACCGCTACCGGACGCCGAACCGGTTGAGATGCCTCGTACCGGGCTTTGCGGGTTCACCCGGTGTGCGAGTTGTGGTCCTTGACCGGGGAGGGGTTGGGCCGTGGAGGTTCGCCTGCCGGAGCCGGGTGACGCGCTCACGGGCGTGGAGATGTTCGCCGGGCTGGAGCCGGAGGTGCGGCAGCGGGTCATCGCCGCGGCCGTGCCGCGCACGTACCGCAAGGGTCAGTTGCTCTTCGTCGAGAACGACCCCGGCGAGTCGCTGATCGTGCTGCGCCGCGGCGCGGTGGCGGTGTTCCGCACCGCCCCGACCGGCGAACGCGCCGTGCTGTCGGTGATCCGGCCCCCGGACGTGCTGGGCGAGGTCTCGCTGCTGGACGCCTCGACCCGGTCGGCGTCGGCCGAGGCGATCGAGGACAGCGCCGCGCTGGCGCTGTCCCGGCCGGCCTTCATGGAGCTAGTGCACTCCAACCCGCGCATCCTCGACGCCGTGATGCGCTCCCTCGGTCAGCTGATCCGCCGGCTCACCGAGCAGAACGCCGACCACGTCTTCCTCGACCTGCCCGGCCGGGTGGCCAAGACGCTGGTCCGGCTGGCCGGCGAGAGCCAGGCCCCGATGATCACCATCGAGCTCAACCAGAGCCAACTCGCCGAGATGGCCGGCGGCTCGCGGCAGAGCGTCAACCAGGCCATCGGATCCTTCGCCAGCCGGGGCTGGCTGCGCACCGAAGGACGCCGCATCGTGGTCACCGACGTCGCCGCGCTGCGCCGCCGCGCCGGCATGAACGACCGCTGACGGACACGGGAAAGGGCCGGGGCACGCCGCCCCGGCCCTTCGTCGTGTGTCCGCCCGGCTCAGACGCCGGCGCTGCCCGGCCCCGCCCATGCGGTGGTGCTGCCCGGGCCGGCCCACTCGCTGGTGTCCTTGCCGCCGCCGGAGCCCTCGCTGACGATGCCCTCGGCCTGCAGCGTGGCGAGGGTGGCCGCGTCCACGTCGACGGACTCCCCCGCCACGTGGGCGACGCCGTCGCCGTCGGTCCAGTCGCTCTCCAGCTTCACGTACACCATGGTTGGTCCCCCTCGATCGCGGTCGTCGTCGTCCGGCGGCATGAATGTAGTCGCCCGACGGCCCCACCGGCCGCCCGGACGAGTGTCCACAAGCCAACAGCCCGGTACCTGACACTGCCGGCGGGCGGGATACTCACCGTGACGCCGCGGGGGACGGCGCCCGGCCGGGACCGGCCGGCAGATCCAGTGGAGGCCTGACATCTCCGCGCAGTGTGACCGTTGTGGACGTACCGCGACCGAGGGCGACCGCTTCTGCGGTGGCTGCGGCGCCGAGCTGGGTGCCGTCTGCCCGCACTGCCTGCGCCCGCTCGCCACCGACGTGGTGTTCTGCACCTCGTGCGGCTCGCCCCGGGCCGGGGCCAGGCAGCCGGTGCCGACGCCGCAGGAGGACCGCCGCCGGGTCAGCGTGCTCTTCGTCGATCTGATCGACTTCACCCCGTACGTCGAGCGGGCCGACCCGGAGCAGGTCCGGGGCATGCAGACCGGCTTCTTCTCCGCCGCGAAGCGGGTCGTCGGGCAGTACGGCGGGGTGGTGGAGAAGTACATCGGCGACGCCGTGATGGCGCTCTTCGGCGCCCCGGTGGCCACCGAGACCGACGCGCTGCGCTGCGTACGGGCCGGGCTGGAGCTGCAACGGGTGCTCACCCGGTTCGCCCCGAGCGGCCACGACGAGCTGCGCTTCCGGGTCGGGGTGGCCACCGGCGAGGCGCTGGTGGACGTGGCCGCGGCCCGCGACGGCGGGCAGGCCATCGTGGCCGGTGACGTGGTCAACACGGCGTCCCGGATGCAGTCGGTGGCCCCGCCCGGCGGGGTGCTGGTCTGCGGCGTCACGCACGCGCTCACCAAGGACGCCATCCGCTACGAGGAGCAGCCGGCGGTCACCCTGCGCGGCCGCTCAAGCCCCACCGAGGTCTGGCTGGCCCTGGCCCCGGTTCGCCGGCAGCCCACCGACCGCGAGCCGGACACCACCCCGCTGATCGACCGCGAGCACGAGCTGGGGCTGCTGGTCAACGCGCTGCACCGCTCGCTGCGGGACCGGCTGCCCCAGGTGGTGACCCTCTTCGGTCGGGCCGGCCTGGGCAAGAGCCGGCTGATCCGGGAGCTGCACAAGCACGCCGGCCGGCTGGTCGACGAGCCGCTGACCTGGCGTACCGGGCGGTGCCCGCCGTTCGGCGAGAACGTCACCTTCGCCGCGCTGGCCGACGTCGTGAAGACAGAGGCCGGCATCCTCGACACCGACCCGGCGTCCGCCGCGGCCCAGCGCCTCACCGCCGCGGTCAGCGAGCTGGTCGGCCCGGCCGAGCGCGATCGCCTCGTCGACGCGCTGCGCCCGCTGGTCGGGCTCACCGGCACCGCCCTGCCCGCCGAGGAGGCCGAGTCGGCCTGGCGGCGGTTCCTGCTGGCGCTGGCGGTCCGGCGCCCCACCGTGCTGGTCTTCGAGGACCTGCACTGGGCCGACGACGCCATGCTGCGCTTCGTCGAGCTGCTCGGCACCGCCGCCCGGGACGTGCCGCTGCTGCTCCTCTGCACCGCCCGCCCGGAGCTGGTCGACCGGGACCCGAGCTGGGCGGGGACGATCACCGGCTCGGTCACCGTCACCCTGCCCCCGCTGCGGGACACCGGCATCGCCTCGCTCTACGCGCACATGTTCGGCCAGGCGGCGTTTCCCGCCGAGATGCTCACCCCGCTGGTCGAGGTGGCCGGCGGCAACCCGCTCTACGCCCACGAGTACGTCCGGATGCTCATCGAGCAGGGCGCGCTGCGCCAGTCGGGGCGCGGCTGGTCGCTGGAGAAGCACCTCGACCTGCCCATGCCGGAGAGCGTGCACGCGGTCATCGCCAACCGGGTCGACCTGCTCGACGCCAAGGACCGGGCGGTGCTGCTGGCCGCCTCGGTGGTGGGCGTGCAGTTCTGGCCGGGCGCGGTGGCCGCCGCGCTGGGCCAGCCGGTCGAGCCGGTGGAACGGGCGCTGCGCCGGCTGGAGCAGCGCGACTTCGTGCACGAGCAGGCCGCGTCCACGATGGCCGGGCAGGCGGAGTTCCGGTTCCGGCACGTGCTGGTTCGGGACGTCTGCTACCAGCGGCTGCCGCGCACCGAGCGGGTGGCCCGGCACGAGCGGACCGCGGACTGGCTGGACGCCCTCTCGCACACCCGGGACACCGACCTGGCCGAGGTGCTCGCCCACCACCGCTGGGCCGCCCACGAGATCGCCCGCACCCTGGGCATGGACACCCACCGCTACGCCGGGCCGGCGCGCGCCGCGCTGCACCGGGCGGCGCGCCGGGCGTACGCCCTGCACGGGCTGGACGCGGCGGCCGCGCACGCCGGCCGGGCGCTCGGCCTGGCCGACGACAGCGACCCGGTCGGCCGGCTCCAGCTGGAGCTGCTCAGCACGGAGATCTCGTTCTACCGGGACGGCAACGCGTTCCTCTCCGGGGGCGGGCCCGAGCAGTTGCACGCGCTCGCCGACCGGCTGCTCGCGCACGGCGACGAGGCCTGCGCCGCCCGGGCCTGGACGCTGCTCGGCCAGGCGGCCTGGCTGCGCGCCGACCGGAGCGCGGCGGTGGCCTGCCTGGACCGGGCGGTCGGGCTGTTCGAGCCGCTGCCGGACAGCCCGCAGAAGGCCGACGCGTACGCCGAGCTGGGCCGGCTGCACATGCTCAACTACGAGCGGGACGCGGCGGTGGCCGCCGCCGAGACCGCGGCGGAGATCGGTGAGCGGCTGGGGCTGTCGGAGACCCGCACCAACGCCCGGATCACCGCCGCCACGGCCCGCTACCAGGCGGGCGACCGGTCCGGCCTGGACGACCTGCACGCGATCGTGGAATACAGCCGGGCGCAGCAGTTGCTGGCGCTGCACCGGGCGGTGCAGAACCTGGCGTTCGCGGTCCGCGAGGAGGGCGACTGGCTGCGCTCGGACGCGTTGCTGACCACCGCGCCGGCCCGGACGGCGAGCGGCCAGACGCTGACCACCAGCTACTCCGGCGAGGCCATGCGGGCCTACTTCGACGGGGACTTCGACCGGCTGATCACCGCCGCGGACGCGTTCGTGGACACCCCGACCGGTGGCTGGGACATGCAGGTGCGCGGGCTGCGCTCCTGCCTGCTGGTGCTGCGCGGGCAGCCCGTGCCGCCGGCGCCCCGACCGGCCCCCACCCCGCGCGACGGCGCGGCGGCGGCCCGGCACCGGGACGACGTGGCCGCCGCGCTGGACAGCGCCCGGCGCAGTGGCTTCCACCGGCCGCACTGGACCATGCTCGGCATGGCGGCGCTCTGCAGGGCGCTGCAGGGCCGGGCCGAGGAGGCGGCGGAGCTGATCGACGAGCTGGCCGACGCCTGGTCGGCGGTGCCCGCGCTGGCCAGCGGCGAGTGGATCGCCGCCGCCGCGTACGCGGCCGCCCTGGCCGGCCGGGACGCGACCGTTCGGGTCCGGGCCATGCTGGACCGCCTCGACCACCGCACGCCCTGGTCGGAGGCAGCGCTGCGGACGGTCACCGGTGCGGTCGCGGCGGCCGACGGCGATCACCGCCGGGCGGCCGAGCTGCACCTGGCCGGGGCGGAGATCTACGCCCGGATCCCGGACGTGACCGACCGGATGCTGGCACTCGCCCTGGCCGCCGCCGAACTGGAGCTGGCCGGCGACCCGGAGCCCGCCCCGCTGGCCGAGGTGCGGGCGTTCGCCCAGCGCAACGACGCGCCGGGCCTGCTGGCGCTGGCCCGCCGCCCGGTGCCGGACGCCGGGCCCGCGGTCGCCTGCTGAGCCGGGCCCCTTCCGGCGGCGTCAGGCGGGCACCGGCTCCCGGGGCCGGGCCTTCGCCTTCTGCGCGTACATGTCCACGTACTCGCGGCCGGAGAGCTCCATCAGCTCGTACATGATCTCGTCGGTGACGGCGCGCTCGACGAACCGGTCGCCGGACTTCCCGGCGTAGCGGGAGAAGTCGAGCGGGGTGCCGAAGCGGATCCGCACCCGGCCGAGGTTGGGGATGATCTGCCCGGTCGGCTGGATCGCGTCGGAGTTGAGCATGGCCATCGGCACCACCGGGGCGCCGCTCTCCAGGGCGAGCCGGGCCACGCCGGTCTTGCCCCGGTAGAGCCGGCCGTCCGGCGAGCGGGTGCCCTCCGGGTAGATGCCCGCGATGCCGCCGGAGCGCAGCACCCTGAGCTGCGTGTCCAGGGCCGCGCGGGCGGCCCGGCCACCCGAGCGGTCGACCGGGATGGTGCCGGAGCCGACGAAGAACATCTTGGTCAGCCAGCCCTTGAGGCCCTTGCCGGTGAAATATTCGGCTTTCGCGATGAATGTAACTTTTCGCTTGACGATCAACGGAGTGAAGATCGAGTCCGAGAAGGAGAGGTGGTTGCTGGCCAGGATCACCGGGCCGGCCTCCGGGACGTTCTCCAGCCCCTCGACCTGCGGGCGGAAGATCAACCTCAGCAGCGGGCCGAGGATGATGTACTTCAGCAGCCAGTACAGCACCGGAGTCCTTCCAGGCGGGAGCGGTGACGGGCCCCGTCGCCGGGGCGCGGCGGGGGCCGCCGGGACCGCGCCCGGGGCGTTGTCGGCGAGCGGACTGTCGGGGAAGAGCGTACGAACAGGGAGCGGCACGCCACAACGCACTCCCGGAACCGGGTCCCGACGTGTCACGATTCAGGGCACGACGGCTTCAGGCCGCGGCGCGGCGTCCGAGGCGCCGGGCTGACGTTGATCGCAGGCGTACGGGGCGCCGGGGCGGAGTGCACCGACGGGTGCGGCGAAGGGGGTGTCCGGTGTCAGGGGGCGGGCCCCGCCGGGGACGGCGGGACAACGGGCTCGACGCGGCCGAGTACGCGGTCGCGGGCGACGTCGATCCGCGCGTGGGCGAGCACCTGCTCGACGTGCTCGCGGCCGGCGGGATCGCCGCCTACCTCCAGCCCTCGGCCGACCTCAACCCGGTGACCCGCACCACCACCGTCCCGTCGCGCCCGATCGACCGGCTCTACGTCGACCGCTCCCACCTGACCACCGCCCGCGACTACCTCACCCAGCTCACCGACGAGGGGGGCCGCGAGCCGGCCCGCGACGACGAGCCGGACATCGAGGCCGAATGGGCGAAGATCGTCGCAGGTTTCCACACGGCGCCGAGCGCCGGGAGCCACCCCTGGCCGGCCGCCGAGGACGTCGACGACCCGGTCGACCCGGCCACCCCGGGCGGCGGCGCCCCGGGCCGGGCCGAGGAGCCCGCCGGCCCGACCGCCACCGACGTGCGGCGGCTGCCCTACGCGGCCGACGTCTCCGGCATCTCGCTGAGCCGGGGGCGGCAGGACGAGCCCTCGCTCCTCGACGGCCTGGACACCTTCGGCGCCGACCTCCCCGGCGACGAGGACGAGGAGCACTTCACCCCGCCACCGCCGCCACCGCTGCCGCGCTTCTCGAAGTACGCGGTGGTGGGCGTGCTCTGCATCGTGCTCGGGTTCCTGCTCTTCCTGTCGCCCACCATGCTGTCGGCGGTCGACCCGTCGGTGGTGACCCTGCTCGGCTTCACCGGCATCCTGGCCGGCTTCGTGATGCTGATCTGGCGGTTGCGCCCGGGCGACTCCGACGAGCACGACCCGGACGACGGCGCGGTCGTCTGACCGGCCTCCGGCGGCCCGGGTGGCGGGACGCCGCTGGCCCGGGGCGGCGGCGTAACAGGGGTGTAACTTACTGTCAGTAGGAATACCGCTGTACGTCACGTCCCGCACCGGCTGTCCGGGTTGGGCCCCTCCTCCGGTGGTCGGTCCCCTGCAGATCGGAATGCCCGAGATGCGACAGAGCCCCCTCGTAGTGGTGGCCAACCGCCTTCCCATCGACGACAGTGTGGCGCCGGACGGCGCCTTCGAGTGGCGCCGCAGCCCCGGCGGCCTGATGAACGCCCTGCACCCCCTGCTCCGGCACACCCCGGCGACCTGGGTGGGCTGGGCCGGCGGCACCGGCCCGGCACCGCACCTGCCCGACGTGGACGGGGTCCGGATGCGCGCCGTCCCGCTCAACGGCGAGGACTTCCGCGACCACTATGAGGGCTTCGCCAACGCCACCCTCTGGCCGCTCTACCACGACGCCGTCGAACAGCCCGAGTACCACCGGCGCTGGTGGGAGGCGTACCAGCGGGTCAACCAGCGGTTCGCCGAGGCCGCCGCCGAGGTGGCCGAGCCCGGCGGGCTGGTCTGGGTGCAGGACTACCACCTCCAGCTGGTGCCGGGGCTGCTCCGCGACCTCCGTCCCGACCTGCGGATCGGCTTCTTCCTGCACGTGCCGTTCCCGCCGCCGGAGCTGTTCATGCAGCTCCCCCGCCGGGCCGAACTGCTGCGCGGGATGCTCGGCGCCGACCTGATCGGCTTCCAGCGGGCCCAGGCCGCGCACAACTTCGCCCAGCTCGTGACAAGGGTGCTCGACCTGCCCGCCACCGACCGGCGGATCGGGGTCGGCGACCGGGTGGTCCGGATCGGCGCGTTCCCGGTCTCCATCGACACCGCCGAGATGGCCGCGCTCGCGGCCCGGCCCGACGTGGCCGAGCGCGCCCGGCGGCTGCGCCAGGACCTCGGCGGCCCGGAACGGGTCATCCTCAGCGTCGACCGGATGGACTACACCAAGGGCATCGAACAGCGGCTCAAGGCCTACCACGAGCTGCTCGCCAGCGGCGACGTCAAGGTGCGGGACACCGTGCTGGTCCAGGTGGTGGTGCCCAGCCGGGACCGGGTGGCCCAGTACCAGATCCTGCGCGACCGGGTGGAGCACCAGGTCGGCCGGATCAACGGCGAGTTCGGCCGGGTCGGCGAGCCGGCGATCCACTACCTCAGCCAGCCCTTCGACCGCACCGAGCTGGTCGCCCTCTACCGGGTGGCCGACGTGATGGCGGTGACCCCGCTGCGGGACGGGATGAACCTGGTGGCCAAGGAGTACGTGGCCGCCCGGGTGGACGGCACCGGCGCGCTGCTGCTCAGCGAGTTCGCCGGGGCGGCCGCCGAGCTGGCGCAGGCGTACCTGGTCAACCCGCACGACCTGGACGGGCTCAAGGCCGCGCTGCTGGCCGCGCTACGGGCCGCGCCGGAGGACGTGGCGGCCCGGATGCGGGCGATGCGGGAGCACCTGGGCCGCAACGACATCCACGCCTGGGCGGGGTCCTACTTGAGCGCGCTGGAGGAGACCACCTCCCCGCTCGGCCGGCGCGCCAGGAGCGGCTGACGCCGGCCCTCACCCGAGGGCGCGTGCGGGATCCTTCTCCAGCCAGTCGAGGATCGCGTCGATCGGCTCCCGCCAGCGCGCGTCGAGCATCAGGTCGTGCCCCATGCCGGGGAAGAGCAGCGGGGCCGAGGCGTAGCGGCGGGCCGCCCGGGTCAGCGCGGCCGGCGGCACCACCCGGTCGTCGGGGCTGCCCAGCACCAGCACCGGCGGCCGGCCCACCGCCGGCTCCGGCTGGCGCCCGGTGAGCAGCTGCCACTGTGCCCGGCGGCCGGCCCGGCCCAGCCGGGAGACGTGCCGGCGGGCGTCGGCGTCGGGCAGTTCCCGGCTGAACAGCTGGCGGCGGTTCAGGCGCAGGCCGGCGCCGAACACCGCGGGCACGGTGCCGACGGGGTTGCGGCGCAGCGCCGTGCCGAGGGTGCCCCAACCGCCGAGCACCGGCGCCACGAGCACCGCTGCCCGGGCCGGGTAGCGGGCCAGGGCGTGCGTGACCACCCGGGCGCCGGCGCCGTGCCCCACCAGCACCGCCTGCCGCGGCAGGCTCGCCGCCGCCTGGACCACGTCATGGGCGTACGACCGCAGCGTCGCCTCCGCCGCCGGCTCGCTGCCGCCGTGCCCGCGCAGGCTCAGCGCGTACGACGGGAAGCCGCGACCGGCGGCGTGCCCCAGCCAGTGCTCGGCGAACGCCCACGCCCCGTGCCCGAACCCGGGCACGAACAGCAGCGGCGGCCGCGCCTGATCCTGCTCGGGCACCGCGGCGACCACCTCGCGGCGGGCCGGCCGCTCCGGACGGGCCCACTCCCATCCCCGGACCACCCGCACCCGGTCCGCCATCACTGAGCCACCCTTTCGTTCGCGACTGCGGGACTCCGCTGCGCTGCGTTCCTCGCGCTCACGTGCCCTCCAGGTCGTGGAGCGCCCGCTGGAGCGCGCGCAGGTAGTCGGCGTGCCCGACCTCGAACCAGTGCCGGGTGCTGTCCTTGACCTTCCCTGAGTACCGCTCGCCGAGGCCGGCGGCGACCTTGCGGCCGAACGCGGCGGCCCGGTCGGGGCGGGTGGCGCGCAGGGTGAGCAGCCGGGCGAAGAGCACGCTCTGCCAGTGCGAGATGGGGAAGATCCCGGAGTCCGGCTGCACCAGGCCGACCACGGCGAGCGTGGGATGGCCGGCGGCGAACGCGTTGAGCCAGAGCCTGGGCCGGCCCGAGCCGTCCGCGTCGCCGAGCACCTTCCCGGCCAGGAACTCGAAGCGCGGCAGGTAGCCGGTGGCGAAGACGACCAGCTCGGGGTCGATCTCGCGGCCGTCGGCCAGCTCGACGGTGCGGTCACCGAACCGCGTGACGTCCGGCACCGGGGTGATCTCGCCGTGGCCGACGTAGTAGACCAGCTGACTGTTGGCGATCGGGTGGGTCTCGTAGACCCGGTGGTCGGGCCGGGGCAGGCCGAACCGGGTCAGGTCGCCGACGGTCAGCCGCAGCGTCGAGTGGTAGAGCCACTGCCGCACCCGCAGCGGCACCCGCAGCGCGAGCAGGGTGTCGTTGACCTGGTCGGCGGGGCGGCCGAAGACGTACTTCGGGGCGTACCAGTAGCCGCGGCGGGTGGAGTGCCAGCAGCGGGACGCCTGCTGGGCCGCCTCGACCGCGATGTCGCAGCCGGTGTTGCCCGCCCCGACCACCAGCACCCGCTTGCCGCGCAGCTGGGCCGGGTCCTTGTAGGACGAGGCGTGCATGACCTCGCCGCGGAACTGCTCCAGCCCCTCGTAGCGGGGCAGCTTCGGCGACCAGTTGTGCCCGTTGGCCAGCACCACCGCCGCGTAGCGGGAGGTGCGCTCCGGGCCGTAGCCGCCGGTGCTGCGGGTGGTGACGTCCCAGCGGTCCCCCTCGACGGGCTCCACCCGGACGACCTCGGTGCCGAACCAGACGTGCTGGCGCAGGTCGAAGTGGTCGGCGTAACGCTCGAAGTAGGACAGCAGCTGGGCGTGGTGCGGGTAGTCCGGCCAGTCGTCCGGCATCGGGAAGTCCGGGAACTGGGTGAACGGGCGGGACGAGATGAGGTGCGTGCTCGCGTACACCGGGCTGCGGTCGTGCCGCCAGTTCCACGCCCCGCCGACGCCGGTCTCCCGCTCGTAGCAGTCCACGCCGAAGCCGGCCTCGCGGAGGTTCTTCACGGCGGTCAGGCCGCTGGCCCCGGCGCCGATGACGCAGACGGTGTCGCCCCGGTCGGAGACCGGGCGGCCGTCCCGGGTCGGGGCGACCGTCGGGTCCGGATCGGGGTGGCCGAGGTCGGTGGAGGAGGACACCGGGAATCTCCTTTTGTGCGGCACGAGTGCCGGGTCGGTGCGAAATCCTGCCGACAATGCCCGCCGTTGTCCAGCCGCCCGCACTACGGGATGTTGCGGCGACCGGCTTCCGTGGCGCTGGGTAACCGACCCTTCGGTCACGCAGCGTGTCGTCCGGGGCCTGCTCACCCACCACCGCCCGCGCAGCACCGCGCTGAGCTGCCGCCTCGCGCTCACCCTCGGGCTGCGGCCACCGTATGGCGGTCACGCAAGGTAGCCGATGCGGATGTGACTGCACCCGGTGCGGTAGGCGGGGACGGTCAGTCGCCGGCGGGCAGCAGCAGGTCGACCAGGACCGGGAAGTGGTCACTGGCCTGTCGCGTCCGCGGCGTGTCCACGACGTCGTAGTCGACGACCTCGACACGCGGGTCCACGAAGAGGGCGTCGATGCGCCGGCGCGGGTTCGCACAGGAGTAGGTGTGCCGGTCGGCCCGGTCCATCGCGACCGCCGCGTCGACCAGCCCGTCCGCGACCGTCCGCCAGGCCGCCCCGTCCGGCCCCTCGTTCAGGTCCGCGCCGGCCACCACGGGCAGCGTCGCGGCGGCCAGTTCCCGCTTGAACGCGGCCGCCTGGGCGGGCCGCTCCGCCGGGTCGGTGGAGAGGTGGGAGCCGGCCAGCAGGAACCGGCTGCCGCCTACCAGGCACTCGGCGTACGCGGCCCCGCGCAGGTGCCGGCCGGGGGTCAGCGGGTAGCGCACGCAGCGGGTGTCCAGCACCCGCACCCGGAGGCTGGTCAGCAGCAGGTTGCCCAACGAGGGCAGACCACCGGCCGCCACCACCAGGCCGAACGAGTCGGCCAGCGTGGCGCACTTCTGCCGCCACCGGAACCGCCGTGGCCCCTCCTGGACGATCACCACGTCCGGCGCGGCGGTCCGGACCACCTCGGCCAGCGCGGCCGTGTCGTCCCGCTGGCTGTGAATGTTGTACGAGACCACCCGCAGGGGCACGCCTGCTGCCGGCACCTCAGATCCGCCGGGCCAGGTCGGCGGCCCCGATGACGCCGGCCGTGTTGCCCAGCTCGGCCGGGCGTACCTCGGCGACGGGCAGGCGGCTGCGCTGGGCCAGGGCGTCGGTGAACGACCGGCGGGTCGGGCCGAGCAGCAGGTCGCCGGCGTCGATCACGCCGCCGCCGACCACCAGCACCTGCGGGTCGAGGATCTGCGCCATGTCCGCGAGGCTGGTGCCGAGCCAGCGGCCGACCTGGGCGAACGCCTCGGTGGAGACGGGGTCGCCGCCCTTGGCGGCGGCGGTGACCATCGGCCCGCTGATCCCCTCGGCCTCGCCGCCGGCCAGCTCCAGCAGGGCGGTGGCCCGGTGCGGCTCCTGGCGGGCGGCGGCGCGGGCGAAGCGGACCAGGGCGCTGCCGCTGGCGTACTGCTCGATGCAGCCCAGCCGGCCGCAGCCGCACTGGTGGCCGTCCGGCACCGTGAGCATGTGCCCCAGCTCGGCCGCGATGCCGTTGGCCCCGCGCACCAGCTCGCCGCCGAGCACGATGCCGCCGCCCACGCCGGTGCCGATGGTGAACATGACCATCGAGTCGTCGGCGTGCCGGGCCGCGCCGTAGCGGAACTCCGCCCAGGCCGCGACGTTCCCGTCGTTCTCCACGATCACCGGCAGGCCGGTCGCGTTGCTGACGTACTCGCGCAGCGGCTCGTCCCGCCAGGCCAGGTTGGGGGCGAAGAGCACGGTGGAGCGGGAGGCGTCGATCCACCCGGCCGCGCCGATGCCGACCGCGTCGACCGTCCGGCCGGTGGCCAGCTCGGCGACCAGCTCGGTGATGACGTCGCGGGTCTTGGCCACGTCGTCGGCGGGGGTGTCCCGTCGGGCCTGCACGAGAACCTTGCCGGTGGCGTCCACGACACCGCCGGCCACCTTCGTGCCACCGACGTCGACTCCGATGGTCAGCGTCACCGCTGCCACTCCCCTCTGCTGTGCTGCCCGGCTCCCCGGCCGAACCGGCCGTGCGATCCCGGGATGTCCGGTGGTCAGGCCCCGTCGCCCGGCGCGTCCTCGCCCACCTCGCCGGACGCCCGCGAGGCGGGGACCACGGGACGGCCGGCCGGCGGCCGGCTCTGCGCCGGCACGTCCGGCCCGGCGGCATCGACGGGCGGCACGACCGCATCGGCCGCGCCCTCCCCCCGGGTGGCGGCGGACCACACGTCCTGCTCGGGTGCCGGCTGAGAATCATGCCCGGTACGGGTCGCCTCGCGCCACACGTGGTCCCCGGCCGCCGCCCCGTCGGACCCACCGGCCCCGCCCGGCCCGGCCGGCTCGGCCGGGGCGAACGCGCGCAGCAGGCTGGCCACCCCGGCCGCCAGATCGCCGGCGCCGGTGGCGAGCCGCTCGGCGAATTCGGGATTCGGGTCGCGCAACGCCGCGATACCCCGGCAGACGGGGCAGACGCAGCATTCCGGCGATCCGGTCGCGAAACCCGCGCCGCCACCGGAGGGGGTGGATGCCCCGTCGCCCGCGCCCGCGCCGCCCGGGGTGTGACCGAGGACACCCGACAGGATCCCACCGAGCGGACCCCAGGGGCCGGCCCCGGGCGCGGCGGCGGCCAGCTTCGCGCTGGCCAGCAGCATGGCGACGAGGCGCTCGGCCTCTTCCCGGGCCGAACCCGGATCAGTGGTGCCCATGGTTCGGCTCCTCCAGCGTGACAACCGCGACGACGGTCGGGTCAGTGGGCCGCACCGAGTGCTTCTACCCGGCGCTTGAGCTGCTTCAACGCCGCATCCATGATCATTTTCTCGGCCTTGCGGCGAAACATGCCGAGCATCCCCACGGAGAGCTCCACCTCGAGGGTGTAGGTCACCGTGGTCGTTCCGTCCGGGTTGCCGACCAGGTCGTACGACCCGCGCTGGGACTTCTGCATCTTCGAGGGCGCCACGAGGTGCCACTCGATCCGGGAGATGTCCTCGGCGTACTCGTAGGCCAGCACGTACTCGTCGGCCATCACGCCCGCGTCGATGGTGAACCGGACCTGGCTGGCGTAGCCGTCCTCGTACTCCTCGATCACCTCGGCCCGCCGCACCGCCTCGGCCCACTCGGGGTAGCGGGGGAAGTCGCAGATGACCGCCGCCACCCGGTCCGGTGACGCGCCGACGACGATCGACTGGGTGGAGGAGTCCGCCATGGGGGGAGGCTACCCGGCGGCCGACCCCCGCGCGGCGCTCCACCCCCGCCCGTCGCGGCGCGCCGGGGAACGGGGGCGTGTCCCATCAGCCGGGCGGGCAACCTCCCCACCCTCTCCCCGGAAGCGGCCGGGTAGGTTTCGACAGAGCCGGACCCGGCCGGCCCGCCAGTGCGAGCACGAGGGAGTGCAGGTGCGCGAGTTCTCCGTTCCGCCGATCGTCACCGTCGGCGACGCGGCCAACCTGACCGACCCGGTCTGGGACAACGCCGAGTCCGCCCCCGACACCGTGCAGTTCGTGCGGCGCGCCGAGGGCACGGGCGGCGCCTGGATCGACGTGACCTGCCGGCAGTTCCGCGACGAGGTCGTCGCGGTGGCCCGCGGCCTGGTCGCGGCCGGCATCTCCCCCGGTGACCGGGTGGGGCTGATGAGCCGCACCCGCTACGAGTGGACCCTCGTCGACTACGCGATCTGGGCCGCCGGCGCGGTCACCGTGCCGATCTACGAGACCTCCAGCGCGGAGCAGGCCGCCTGGATCCTCTCCGACTCCGGCGCGGTCGCCGTCGTGGTGGAGAGCACCGCGCACGCCACCCTCGTCGCCGGGGTCCGCGACCGGCTGCCCGAGCTGCGTGAGGTCTGGCAGATCGAGCTGGGCGCGGTGGACGAGCTGGTCGCCGCCGGCGCGTCGGTCGACCCGGCCGAGGTCGAGGTACGCCGCTCGACGCTGAAGGCCGACGACGTCGCCACGATCATCTACACCAGCGGCACCACCGGCCGCCCCAAGGGCTGCGTGCTGACCCACCGCAACATCTACGCCGACATCGCCAACGCCGTTCCGGTGCTGCCGAACCTGTTCCGCCCGGGCGCCTCCACCCTGCTCTTCCTGCCGCTGGCGCACGCCTTCGCCCGGCTCATCCAGGTCGGCGTGGTGCAGGCCCGAGCCACCATGGCGCACTGCTCGGACACGAAGAACCTGGTCGGCGAGCTCCAGGAGTTCAAGCCGACCTTCGTGCTCTCCGTACCCCGGGTCTTCGAGAAGGTCTACAACGGCGCGCGGCAGAAGGCCGAGGCCGACGGGAAGGGCAAGGTCTTCGACCGCGCCGAGAAGGTGGCCATCGCCTACAGCGAGGCGCTGGAGACCCCCGAGGGGCCGGGCCTGGGCCTGCGCGCCCAGCACGCGGTCTTCGACAAGCTGGTCTACCGCAAGCTGCGGGCGGCGATGGGCGGCCGGTGCCGGGACGCGATCTCCGGCGGCGCCCCGCTCGGCTCCCGGCTCGGGCACTTCTTCCGCGGCGTCGGGGTGACCATCTGCGAGGGCTACGGGCTCACCGAGACCGCTCCGGCCGCCGCCGCGAACCTGCCCGGGCACACACGGATCGGCACGGTCGGCCGCCCGCTGCCCGGCGTCACCATCCGGATCGACGGCGACGGTGAGGTCCTCATCTCCGGAGAGATCATCTTCCAGGGCTACTGGCACAACGAGGCGGCCACCGCCGAGGCGCTGAGCACCGACGGCTGGTTCCGCACCGGCGACCTGGGCCGGCTCGACGAGGACGGCTACCTCACCATCACCGGCCGCAAGAAGGAGATCATCGTGACCGCCGGCGGCAAGAACGTCGCCCCGGCGGTGCTGGAGGACCAGGTCCGAGCCCATCCGCTGATCAGCCAGTGCGTGGTGGTCGGCGACCGGCAGCCGTTCATCGCCGCCCTGGTCACCATCGACGAGGAGGCGCTGCCGAAGTGGCTGGCCGCGCACGGCCGCCCGGAGGACACCGGCGTGGCCGAGCTGCGCGGGGACGAGGCGCTGCGGGCCGAGGTGCAGGCCGCGGTCGACCAGGCCAACCAGTCGGTCTCCAAGGCCGAGGCGATCAAGGTGTTCCGGATCCTGCCGCAGGACTTCACCGAGGCGACCGGCGAGCTGACCCCCTCGCTCAAGGTCAAGCGGCAGGTCGTGCACAAGACGTACGCGGCGGAGATCGCCGATATCTACCGAGGCTGACTACCATCCGTCAGGTGCCCGCCTCCACACCCACCCAGCCGCAGACGCAGTCCCTCGCGGCCGCGGCACGCGTGGTCCTCCTCGCGCTGGTCGCCGCCCTGACCCTGTTCGCCACCCGGGACGCCACCCAGCTGTGGTGGATCGCCCTGCTCGGCGTCGCCGGGCTGCCCGCCGTGCTGGCTCCCCAGCACCGGCTGCTCGCCCCGATCAGCCGCTTCGCCGAGGTGGTGGTCCTCGGGCTGGCCGCCAGCCAGGTCGCCGCCGACACCCACCTCACCGGGGTCACCGGCGGGCTGGGCGCCTCGGCGGTGCTGCCGTACCTCGCCGTGCCGGTCACCGTGACCGCGCTGCGCCGCCGGTTCCGCGAGGGCGCCGCGCTGCTCGTGGTGGCGGCGGCCACCCTGCTGGTCACCGCGGCCTTCACCGAGGTCGGCGGCGAGCCGCAGCTCGGCCAGCTCGGCTACCTGGCGGTCTGCGCGCAGTGGCTGATCCTGGCCGGTCTCGGCCTCTACACCGCCGGCACGCTCCAGCGGGTGATGCGGGTCCGCGGCGAGGGCAAGCCCCAGCCGTACGCGGAGGCCACCCGGCTCCTCACCCAGCTGCGCACGGTCGCCCGCCAGCTGCCCGGCGCCACCCTCGACCCGGGCGGCATCTCCGAGCACCTGCTGGAGGAGCTGCGGGTGGTGGCGAAGACCGACCGGGGGGCGGTGCTGTCGGCCAGCGGCGGCGGCCGGCTGGTGGTGCTCGCCCAGATCGGCGCGGACCGGGTGGACTGGGAGACCACGCTCGACGCGGACTCGGCCATCGCCGACGCCTGGGCCAGCCAGCAGCCGACCACCTCGACCCGCTCGCAGGCCCGCTCCCGGGCCTCCGGGGAGGTCTCGGCGCTGATCGTGCCGCTGGTCGCCGGGGTGCGCACGGTCGGCCTGGTAGTCGTCGAGGCGGACACCGCGCACGCGTACCCGCCGCCGGTGGTGTCCCGGGTGACCGCGCTGACCGGCCCCGCGGCGCTGCGCCTGGAGGCCGCGCTGCTCTTCGACGAGGTGCGCTCGCTGGCCACGAACGAGGAGCGGCAGCGGCTGGCCCGGGAGATCCACGACGGCGTGGCCCAGGAGCTGGTGATGGTCGGGTACGGCATCGACAACGCCCTGGCCACCGTGCACGACGACGCCGAGGAGACCGCCGACTCGCTGCGCACGCTGCGCCAGGAGGTCACCCGGGTGATCACCGAGCTGCGGCTGAGCCTGTTCGAGCTGCGCAGCGAGGTGGACCGGCACGGGGGCCTGGCCGCCGCCATCGCCGAGTACGCCCGCACCGTCGGCGCCTCCGGCGGCCTGCGGGTGCACCTGTCCCTGGACGAGTCCACCGCCCGGCTGCCCGCCGCCACCGAGGCCGAACTGCTGCGCATCGCGCAGGAGGCGGTGACCAACGCGCGCAAGCACGCCGGGGCCGCGAACCTGTGGGTCACGTGCGAGGTGGACCCCCCGTACGCCCAGATCGAAGTGTCGGATGACGGTCACGGCATCGGTGACCAGCGCCCCGACGGGCACTACGGTCTTGCGATCATGGCCGAGAGGGCGGAACGTATCCGGGGCCGGTTGGAGATCAGGCCGCGGCGACCCAGCGGCACGACCGTGGCGGTGGTAGTCGGCTCCTCGCCCCGGCGCGATAAGGTGCGCGGCAGCGCAGCAGCAGAAGGGGAGTAACCCGAGGATGACCACTAGCCCGACACCGGCCACCCGGACCAAGGTGCTCCTTGTCGACGATCACGATCTGATCCGCAAGGGTCTGCGGCACGCCTTCGAGCGGGACCGGCAGTTCGAGGTCGTGGGCGAGGCCGCCACGGCCGCGGAGGGCGTGCGCCAGGCCGGCGCACTCCAGCCGGACGTGGTGATCATGGACCTGCGGCTGCCCGACGGCAGCGGCCTGGAGGCCACCCGCGCCCTGCGCAAGTCCAGCGCGTCGATGGGCATCGTGGTGCTCACCATGTACGCCGGCGACGACCAGCTCTTCGGCGCCCTGGAGGCGGGGGCGAGCGCGTTCGTGCCGAAGACCGCCCCGGCCGACGAGGTGGTGGCCGCCGCCCGGCACGCCGCCTCCTCCCCCAGCGCGTTCACCGCGGCCGACCTGGCCGAGGCGATGAAGCGCCGGCTGGCCCCGTCCGGCCCGCAGCTCTCCCCCCGCGAGGGTCAGGTGCTGCGGCTGCTCGCCGACGGCATGAGCGTCGCCGGCATCGCCAAGCAGCTGTTCGTCAGCGAGTCGACCGCCAAGACGCACATCTCGAAGCTCTACGAGAAGCTCGGCGCCGCCAACCGCGCCCAGGCGCTGATGACCGCGCTGCGGCTGGGGCTGCTGGAGGCCCCGGACGCCCCGAAGTTCTAAAACGGCGCACCGCCAGCTCGAATGCCGGAGAGGCCCCCGTCCGCACCTCGGACGCGGGCCTCTCCGGCATTCCGGGCGGCCGTGACCGCGTACGGTGAGGGGCCGGACGCGTAGCGACGGTGGTCTTTGCACCGCGACGGCGGGCGGGCAGAATACCCGGGTGATCCGCGCGGCGGTGACCTTCCGCGCGCCGCCGAGCAAAGGGGCAAGCGCATGCAGCGGCCGGACTGGGCACCCGAGACCATCGACATCGAGCGCCCCAGCGTGGCCCGCATGTACGACTACTACCTCGGCGGCTCGCACAACTTCGCGGCCGACCGGGCCGCCGCCCGAGCCATGGTGGAGGCGGTGCCGGAGGCCCCGCTGATGGCCCAGGCCAACCGGGCTTTCCTGCGCCGGGCGGTGCAGTTCCTGGCCGACGCCGGGGTACGCCAGTTCCTCGACATCGGCTCCGGCATCCCGACCGTGGGCAACGTGCACGAGATCGCCCAGCGGATCGACCCGGAGTCCCGGGTGGTCTACGTCGACGTCGACCCGGTCGCGGTGGCGCACAGCCAGGAGATCCTGGCCGGCAACGACCGGGCCACGGTGGTCCAGGAGGACCTGCGCCGGCCGGAGGCGATCCTGCGCCATCCCGACGTCCTGCGGCTGCTGGACTTCTCCCAGCCGGTCGCCGTGATGATCGTGGCGGTGCTGCACTTCGTCCCGGACGCGGACCGCCCGGAGGAGGTCCTGGGGGCGCTGTGCGCGGCGCTGGCCCCCGGCAGCTACCTGGTGATGTCGCAGGCCAGCGACGAGGGCCGGGCCGGTACCGGCGAGCGGGCCGAGGCCGAGCGGGTCTACCGGCGCACCGACAACCAGCTCTTCTTCCGCAGCCGCGCCGAGCTGACCGCGCTCTTCGCCGGCTTCGAGCTCGTCGACCCGGGCGTGGTCTGGGTCCCGCAGTGGCGGCCGGACGCCCCGGAGCACGCGGAGAACGCCGCGCAGGCGGTCTTCATGGGCGGCGTCGGGCGGCTCGGTGGGTGACGACGGGACCACCGCCACCACCCGCGCCCGCCCCGGCGCCTTCGCCCGGGCCTGGGCCAAGGCGGTCTCCGGGACCAGCTACCTGCCGATGACCCAGGCGCAGTTGGAGGCACTGCTCCAGCGGCTCACCGAGCGGCTGGCGCTGGCGCTGCGCGCCGACCCGTTCGACCTGCGGATCGGCCAGCAGGTCGGCGCCGACCTGGTGCAGTCGCACATCGCCTCCGCGGAGGGGCTCGGCCGCACCATCGAGGTGATCCAGCTCCGCCTGGTCCGGGATCTCGACCTGGCCGTCGACGACGTCGAGGACCGGATGGCCCGCCTGCTGGCCACCGTCGCCACCGGCTACGCCCGCGCCCTGCGGGACCGCACGCTGGACGAGCAGGAGGCCATCCGGCGGGCCGCCATGGTGGCCCGGGCGCAGGCCGAAGGGGCGCTGCGGGAGAGCGAGGCCCGGTTCCGGCGCCAGGCCACCCACGACCCGCTGACCGGCCTGCCCAACCGCACCCTGTTCACCGAGCGGCTCACCGCCGCGATCACCGCGCCCGGGCGGAGCGCCGACCGGATCGGGGTCTGCTTCCTCGACCTGGACCGGTTCAAAGTGGTCAACGACTCCCTCGGCCACCAGGTCGGCGACTCGTTGCTGGTCTCGGTGGCGCGGCGGCTGCGCCGGGCGCTCGGCGAGCACCTGGTGGCCCGCCTGGGCGGCGACGAGTTCGTCATCCTGGTCGAGCGCACCGGCTGCACCGAGGAAGTGGTCAAGGTGGCCGAGGCGGCCCTGGCGGCGGTGAGCGAGCCGGCGCTGGTCGACGGGCACGAGCTGACCGTGTCGGCCAGCATCGGCATCGTGGAGCGGTCGGTGGCCGACACGTCGCCGATGGAGCTGATGCGCGCGGCGGACAGCACCCTGCACTGGGCCAAGGCGGCCGGCGGGGCCCGCTGGTCGCTCTTCGACGCCGACCGCAACCGCCGCGAGCTGGCCCGGTACGCCCTCTCCGCGGCGATCCCCGCCGCGCTGGACCGGGGCGAGTTCTACCTCGACTACCAGCCGCTGACCGGGCTGGGCGACGGCCGGGTGGTCGGCATGGAGGCGCTGGTCCGGTGGCGGCACCCGGAGCTGGGCGTGCTCCGCCCGGACAGCTTCATCCCGCTGGCCGAGGAGACCGGCCTGATCGTCCAGCTCGGCAGCTGGGTGCTCGCCGAGGCGTGCCGCGAGGCGCGCACCTGGGCGGCGGGGGCGGCCGGCGCGCCGTTCGTCAGCGTCAACCTGGCCGTCCGGCAGCTGCACCGGCCCGGGCTGGTGCAGGAGGTGCAGGGGGTGCTCGGGCGTACCGGCCTGCCCGCGGAGCGGCTGCAACTGGAGATCACCGAGAGCACCATGATGAGCACGGTGGCTGATCCGGTCCGCGCCCTGCGGGTGCTGGCCGACCTGGGCGTCCGGGTGGCCATCGACGACTTCGGCACCGGCTACTGCAACCTGGCGTACCTGCGGGACCTGCCGGTGAGCGAGCTGAAGGTGGCCGGCGAGTTCGTGGCCCGGCTGCGAGCCCCGGCCGACGACCCGGGCAGCCGCACCGACGAGCGGATCCTGGCCTCGCTGGTCTCCCTGGCGCACGCCCTCGGCCTGACCGTCACCGCCGAGGGGGTGGAGACGGCCGACCAGGCGGACCGGCTGCGCGCGATCGGCTGCGACGCCGGGCAGGGCTGGCACTTCGGCCGTCCG
Organism: Micromonospora sp. NPDC023966; assembly: GCF_040639095.1. Classification (NCBI taxonomy): domain Bacteria; kingdom Bacillati; phylum Actinomycetota; class Actinomycetes; order Micromonosporales; family Micromonosporaceae; genus Micromonospora; species Micromonospora sp. NPDC023966. Next base: position 50,248 of record NZ_JBEZZJ010000006.1, read on the forward strand.
GGGCCGGCGGGGCCGCACCTGGACCGCTCCCCCGCCCTGACCGACACCGCCTCCTGACTCTGTCAGGCCGGGGTGCGCGGCCGGCGGCCGTCCTCCCCGTGCAGGTAGGCCAGCACGGCCAGCACCCGCCGGTTGTCGTCGGTCGACGGCGGCATCCGCAGCTTGCTGAAGATGTTGTTGATGTGCTTGTTGACCGCCTTCTCGGTGACGAAGAGCCGGGCCGCGACCGCGGCGTTGGACCGGCCCTCGGCCATCAGGCCGAGCACCTCCCGCTCCCGGGGGGTCAGCTCGTCCAGCGGCCCCGCCCCGGACCGGCTGGCCAGCAGCTGAGCGACCACCTCCGGGTCCATCACCGTGCCGCCGGCGGCCACCCGGCGCACCGCGTCGACGAACTGGTCCACGTGGGACACCCGGTCCTTGAGCAGGTAGCCCACGCCGCCGAGCCGGTCGGAGAGCAGCTCGCGGGCGTAGAGCTGCTCGACGTGCTGGGACAGCACGAGGATCGGCAGCCCGGGGATCTCGGTGCGGGCCCGGATGGCGGCCTGCAGCCCCTCGTCGGTGAAGGTGGGTGGGAGCCGGACGTCGAGCACCGCGACGTCCGGGCGGTGCGCGATCAGCGCGGGCAGCACCGAGGGTCCGTTGTCGACGGCCGCGACCACCTGGCAGCCGAACGCCTCCAGGATGCGGATCAGCCCGTCCCGGAGGAGGGCGAGATCCTCGGCGATGACAACTCGCACGGCAACTCCATGCTGATGACGGTGGGCCCACCGGCCGGACTGGTCACCACCATCGTCCCATCGAACGCGGCCAGGCGACGCCCCATCCCCGTCAGGCCACCGCCCGCCGCCGGGTCGGCTCCGCCCCGCCCGTCGTCACCGACCACGATGGTCAGCCGCCCGTCGGCGTGGCCGAGCTCGATCCAGGCCCGGGACGCCCCGCTGTGCTTGCTGACGTTCGCCAGCCCCTCGGCCACCGCGAAGTACGCGGCGGACTCCACCGGGGCGGCCGGGCGGCCCGGCAGGTCGACGGTCACCGCCACCGGCAGCGGCACGGCCAGCGCCAGCGCGCGTACCGCGCCCGCCAGGCCACGCTCGGCCAGCACCGGCGGGTGGATGCCGCGCACCAGCCCGCGCAGCTCGGCCAGCGCCTGCCCGCTGGTCTCCCGGGCCTCGGCGAGCAGCCGCCGCACCGCCTCCGGGTCGTCCCCCAGCAGCTGCTCGGCCAGGCCGATGCTCATGCTCAGCGCGACGATCCGGGCCTGCGCCCCGTCGTGCAGGTCCCGCTCGATCCGCCGCAGCTCCGCCGCCTGCGCGTCCACCGTCTCCGCGCGGGTGACGGTGAGCTGGTGCACCCGCAGCGCCAGCTCGGCCGTGCGGGTCGGCGGCAGGAAGAACCGGGCGAAGGCCAGGTGCAGCCAGACCAGCCAGCGCCCGGCGGCCAGCCCGCCGACCAGGAACAGCACGCCCAGCGGGAAGCAGAGCAGCGCCTCGACCAGGTTGTGGATCGGCCAGAACGGGCCGTAGCCGTAGAAGTCGACGGTCAGGTGCAGCACCAGCGGCACCCCGAGCACGCCCTCCAGGCCGTACAGCGGCAGCACGAAGGCGGCCAGGCAGACCGCCCCGGTGACCGCGCCCGGCAGCAGCCAGGACAGGTCGCGCCAGGTGGCCGGGTCGCTCACCACCCAGCGGAACCGCCGCCAGGTGCCGAACTGGGCCCCCGCCGGCGCCGGCAGGTAGGGCGTGGCCATCTCCACCCCGCCCCAGCGGGCCAGCCGGCGGTGCAGCCCGGCGCAGAGCCGGACCAGCGCGGTGGCCACCGGGAACAGCGCGAACCCCACGCCGAACACCGGGATCAGCAGCAGCGACACCAGCGACAGCACGAAGAGCGCGACGTGCGTGCTCAACGACAGCAGGGCGATCAGCAGCCCCTGCGCCGCGGTGACCGCGCCGGGCCGGATCCAGGTGCGGAGCAGTCCGCGTACGCCGTCCACGGGCCTCATTCTGCGGCACCGGCCGCCCCGGATCGGTGGTGCTGGCACCACCCCGGCCGGCGCGCTGACACCCCTGACCCGCGCCGGACCGGGCCGAAGGATCGGAAGCGGGGTCGCCGACCCCGTAACCGTGACGACGAAAGGGAACTCACATGTCCCCGCAACGCCTGGCCGGCCTGCCCGCCGGCCGCCGCGGCAAATACGCGGTCCTCCTGCTCTGGCTGGTGGTGCTCGTGGCGGCCGGCCCGCTCGCGCTGAAGCTCGGCGAGGTGCAGGACAACTCGACGCTCGGCGCGCTGCCGGCCGGCGCCGAGAGCAGCCGCGCCGTGCAACGCGCCGAGGCGGCCTTCCCCGGCTCGCGGCACCCCCTCGCGATCGCCGTCTACGTCCGCGACACTGGGCTCACCCCGGCCGACCGGGCCCGGGTCGAGGCCGACCGGGCCGCCTTCGCCGCCTACGCCGACGGCGGCGCGGTGTCCCCGCCGGTGGCCGCCGCCGACGATCGGGCCCTGCTGCTCTCCCTGCCGGTCAGCCTCGACGACGAGCGGCGCGCCGAGGCGGTCGACGCGCTCAAGGACCGGCTGGCCGACGGCGCCCCACCCGGGCTGCGGACCGCGCTGACCGGCGACGCGGCCGCCGAGCACGACGTCTTCGACGCGTTCTCCGGGATGGACGGCGCGCTGCTGCTGGCCACCGCGCTCACCGTCGCCCTGCTCCTGCTGGTCACCTACCGCAGCCCGGTGCTGTGGCTGATCCCGCTGGTCGCGGTGGCCGTCGCCAACCAGCTCGCCGGGGCGGTGGTCTACCTGCTGGCCCGGCACGCCGGACTGGCCGTCGACTTCCAGAGCCAGACCATCCTCACCGTGCTGGTCTTCGGCGTCGGGGTGGACTACGCCCTGCTGCTCATCGCCCGCTACCGGGAGGAGTTGCGCCGGCACGCCGACCGGCACGCCGCCATGGTGGCCGCGCTGCGCCGCTCGACCGGCGCGCTCTGCGCCTCGGCGGCGACCGTCGCGGTCGGACTGCTCTGCCTGCTCGCGGCCGACCTGCCCGCCACCCGCGGCCTGGGCCCGGTCGGCGCGGTCGGCATCGCCGCGGCGCTGCTGGCCATGACCACCCTGCTGCCGGCGGTGCTGGTGCTCTGCGGGCGGTGGCTGTTCTGGCCGTTCGTGCCCCGGTACGACCCCGGCGCCGACACCCGCGACCACGCGGCCGACCACGGGGTGTGGCGCCGGATCGCCGGCCTGGTCGCCGGCCGGCCCCGGGCGGTCTGGCTGGGCACCGCCGCCGCGCTGGCCGCGCTGACCCTGGGTGTCGGCAACCTCAGCCTGGGTCTGCCCGACGACGAGTCGTTCACCACCGAGGTCGGTTCGGTCGCCGGGCAGCGGCTGATCGCCGCCCACTACCCGGGCGGCTCGGCCGCGCCCGCCGAGATCCTGGCCGCCGCCGGCACGGCCGACCAGGTGGTGGCCGTCGCCCGTGCGGTGCCCGGCGTCGCCGAGGTGGGCACGCCGGAGCGCTCGGCGGACGGCCAGTGGGTCCGGGTGCCGGCGGTGCTCGCGGCCGCGCCGGACAGCGACGCCGCCCGCGACACGGTGACCCGGCTGCGGACAGCCGTGCACGCGGTGCCCGACGCGCGGGCCCTGGTCGGCGGGCGGACCGCCACCATGCTCGACGAGGAGCACACGGTGATCCGGGACAACCGGGTGGTCATCCCGCTGGTGCTCGCGGTCGTCCTGGTCATCCTGGTGCTGCTGCTCCGGTCGCTGATCGCGCCGCTGCTGCTCATGGTCAGCGTGGTGCTGTCGTACGCGGCGGCCATGGGGGCGGCCGGGGTGCTGCTCGACGCCCTCGGCCACCCCCGGCTCTTCGTCGGCGTCCCGTTGCAGGCGTTCCTGTTCCTGGTGGCGCTCGGCGTGGACTACACGATCTTCCTGATGACCCGGGCCCGGGAGGAGGTCGGCCGGATCGGGCACCGGCCGGGCGTGCTGCGGGCACTGACGGTCACCGGCGGGGTGATCACCAGCGCGGGCGTGGTGCTGGCCGCAACCTTCGGCGCGCTGCTGGTGCTGCCGCTGGTGCCGTCGGTGCAGATGGGCGTGATCGTGGCGGTCGGCATCCTGCTCGACACCCTGCTGGTGCGCAGCCTGCTGATCCCGGCGCTGACCCTGGACCTCGGGGTGCGCACCTGGTGGCCGGGCCGGCTCGCCCGCCGGTCACCGCAGCCGGTCCCGGCGGAGCCGGCTCTCGTCCGGAGCTGATCCCCCGCTCCGACGTGGTGGCCCCGGCACGACGCCGGGGCCACCACGCGCGAGTCAGTCGGCGAGCAGGGCCCCCATCCGCTCGGCCTGCGTCTCCCAGCGCCACTCGCGCTCCACCCAGGACCGGCCGGCCGCGCCGAGCTGGCGGGCCAGGTCCCGGTCGGCGAGCAGGGTGGCCACCCGGTCGGCGAGCTGGGCGACGTCCCGGCCGCGGACCACGTATCCGGTCTCGCCCTCGCGGACCGCGTCCGGCGCGCCACCGGAGTCGCCGGCCACCACCGGCAGCCCGGTGGCGCTGGCCTCCAGGTAGACGATCCCCAGGCCCTCGACGTCCAGGCCGCGGTTGCGGGTCCGGCAGGGCATCGCGTAGACGTCGCCGGCGGCGTAGTGGGCGGGCAGTTCGGCCGTGGGCACCGAGCCGGTGAACACCACGTCGCGCTCCACCCCGGTCTGCCGGGCCAGCTTCTGCAGCGTCGCCCGGTAGGGGCCGCCGCCGACGACCAGCAACGCGGCGTCCGGCACCCGGCGGCGGATCTCCGGCATCGCCCGGATGAGCATGTCCTGCCCCTTGCGCGGGACCAGGCGCGACACGCACACCACGACCGGCCGGTCGGCCAGCCCCAGCCGCACCCGCACCCGCTCGCCGTCGACGTCCGGGTGGTAGGTGTCCACGTCGACGCCCGGGGAGAGCCGGCGCAGCTCGGTCATCCCGCCCAGCACCCGGGCCAGCCGGACCCGGGTGTACTCGCCCAGGTAGGTGGTGACGTCCACGCCCCGGCCGATCCGGCGCAGCGCCGACCGGGCGCCGGGCAGCGTGGCCCAGCCGGCCTCGTGCCCGTGGGTGAGCGCCACCGCCCGGCGGATCCCGGCCCGCCGGCGCAGCCCCGCCGCGAGCAGCCCCAGCGGGGCCGCCGCACCGAACCACACCGTGTCGCAGTCGTACGCCCGGGCCAGCCGCGCCGCCCGGCGGGCCACCAGCGGGGTGGGCAGCAGCACCTTGGTGCGCTCGCGGACCACCTCGAACGGCTGGTCGGCGTCGAACTTTGCCGCGCCCCGCCAGCTCGACGCGTAGACCACCACCGAGCCCGGGGGCTGGCGCACCGCCAGGTTGTGCACGAACGACTGGATGCCGCCGGGGCGCGGCGGGAAGTCGTTGGTGATCAGCAAGGTGCGGCTCATCCGCCGGTCTCCCTGGCGTAGGCGCGGGCGGCGGCCATCCGCTCCACGGTGGACGGGTGGGACGCGGACCAGAGGTATTCCCAGCGGGGCGGGTCGGGGTCGGCCAGGTTCACCCCGGCCAGCCGCCGCTGCATCGCCTCGAAGGTGGCGGGGTCGCCGGTGAGCGCCAGCGCGTGCGCGTCGGCTCGGGCCTCCACCCGGCGGGAGACCAGCGCCTGCACCGGGGTGGCCACCAGGCCCGCCACGGTGACCAGCGCGATCAGCAGCGGGAAGGCCCGGGGCTGGGCGATCGAGTCGACCCCGGCCAGCCGCAGCAGCGGTGTCCAGGAGCCGATCAGGTAGAGGGCGACCACCGCGGCGGCGGCGCCGAGCGCCCCGACCAGCGTGCCCGTCCAGACGTCGCGGTCCTTGGCGTGCCCCAGCTCGTGGGCGACCACGCTGGTCACCTCCGCCGGATCCGCCTCGCGCAGCAGGGTGTCGTAGACCACCACCCGCCGGGTGGGCCCCAGCCCCGAGACGTACGCGTTGACCGCCCGGGTCCGCCGCGAGGCGTCGGCGACCAGCACGTCGCGCACCGGCACCCCGTCCCGGGCCGCCAGGCTCGTCAGCTCGGTGCGCAGCGGGCCGGGCTCCATCGGGGTGAACCGGTTGAACACCGGCTCCACCAGCACCGGCAGCACGAACGACAGCAGCACCACCAGCCCGGCCGCCCCGGCCGCGCCGAAGGCCCACCACCAGCGCGGGGCGAGCCGCACCACCGAGTAGAAGCCGAGCAGGACGAGCGCGCCGATGACCGCGCTGACCGCGTACGACTTCAGCAGGTCGACCGCCCAGCCGCCCCAGCCCTGGGTGCTCAGCCCGTAGCGGGTCAGCACGGTCTGCCGCCAGGCGGCGAAGGGCAGGGTGAGCAGGTCGGCGAGGAACATCACGGCCAGCCCGCCGAGCACCGCCTGGGCGGCCCAGTGGCCGCCGAAGGGCCGGCCGGCCAGCTCGACCAGGCGGCCGCCGAGCGGGGTGAGCCCGAGCAGCAGGGCCACCACCAGGCCGACGGCGAGCGCCGACCAGCCGGCCGGGCGCAGCGCGCCGTGGAACGCCCGGCCCCGGGCCACCTGCTCGACCGGGAGCGCCCGCAGGGCCGCGAGCTGGTCGGTGCGGGGCGCCGGCGGCCGGTGCCACGGGATCAGCAGCGCCCCGGCGACGACCAGCGCGACGGCCAGCCCGGCCAGGGTGAGCACCGCCCAGCCGCGCGGGGTCACCGCAACACCCCGTCGCGCCGTACCCGCGTCATGCCGCTCCCCTCCCGCCGTGAGGGCCCATCCTAAGGCCCGGCGGGCGCCGGGTGGCCGCGGTGCCGTGGGGGATCAGGCGACCCGGCGGCGGCGGACCGGCCGCCGGGGAGCGGGCGGGGCGGGCAGCACCTGCACCTCGAACCCGGCCCGGGCGAACACCTCGATCGCCCGGTGCTCGGCGGGGCCCAGGTCGGCCGCCGCGGAGCCGGTGTCGAGCAACGCGGTCACCAGGCAGCCGGAGCACCCGGCGCCGCGGATCCCGCAGGTGTCGCAGTCGATGAGCATCAACGCCTCCTGACGCTGTCGCCGGTGGCGGACAGGAGAGGAGCCCACCACCGTCGGTCACCACGAGGCTAGGCCGGGGGTATGACAGAACCGGACAACGAGGCAGTACCCACCCCGAATCCGATCATCGCGCGTCAGGAGCGGGCGAGCCGCCGCAGCAGCGAGTCGGCTCCGAGCGGGTAGGCGCCGTGCCGGCGTACCCCGTCGGCGACCTCGCGGTCGGAGGAGACCACCACCACCGGCCGCCCGGCCGGCTCGGCGCGGACCAGCCGGCGGATCAGCTCGTCCGCGGTCTCCCCCTTGTGCGAGAAGAGCACCCGCACCCCGCGCGGCGTGGGCGGCAGCCCGTGCATCCGCTCGGCGCCGTCGAAGACCACGGTGACCTCGTCGCCGGTCTGCGCGGCGATCCCGCCCAGCCCGCTGATCAGCCGCTTGCGCTGCTGCTCCAGCGACATCTCGCCGAAGCCGCGCTTGGTGACGTTGTAGCCGTCAACCACCAGGTGCGCCTTGGGCAGGGCGAGCAGCTGGTCGAGCCGGGCCGGGTCGTCGGTGTCCCGGGCCCGGGCGGCGGCCCCGGCCGGGGCGGCGCCCGTCTGGTCGGCGAACGCGTCAGCGACGAAGTCGGCGGGCAGCTTCTCCACCGGGTCCAGGGCCAGCTCGCGGCGGAGCCCGACCGCGGCCTGCCCGATCGTCTCCAGCAGCAGCCACAGCCTCGCCTCGTCGACCGAGCGGGCCTCCTTGGCGCTGACCCGGGCCGCCCCGGCCGCGGCCTCCGCCTCGGCCAGCCGGGCCCGGGCGCGGCGCAGCTCGGCGTCCGCGTCGGCCGCCGCGCGGGCGGCCCGGCCCCGCTCGGTGGCCAGCATCTCAGTGGCCCTGCGCTCCCGGGCCTGGGTCTCCCGGAGGGTACGCGCAAGCTGCCGGGCCTCCTCGCGGAGCTGGCCCAGCTCCTCGCGGACCCGGGCGAGCTCGTCGCGGAGCTTCTCCGCCTCCACCCGGGCCACCGCCCGGTCGTGCTCGGCGCGGGTGGCCCGCTGCTCGGCCTCGCGGACCAGCTCGGCCACCACGGCGCTGTCCGCCTCGGCGCGCACCGCGGCGCCGCTCGCCTCGATCAGCTCCCGCCAGCCCCGCGGCCGGGCCAGGTAGGCCAGGGCGGCCACCTCGACCGGGTCGGCCGCCGCCGGGGCGGTCCCCTCCACCACGGCCGCGCCCAGGTCGCCGGCGTCGGCGAGCACCCGGGCGGTGATCCGCTGCCGGAACAGCGGGTCGGCGGTGAGCTGGGCGGCGATGGCCGGGGCGCCGAGCCGGGCGCGCCGGTTGGGGGCGAACTTGGCCACCCGGCGCAGCGGCACCGGCACCTCGTCGGCGGCCAGCCCGGGCAGCACCGCGGCGGTGAGCGCCACGATCCGCTGCCGGACCGGCTCGGGCAGGGTCGGCTCCGGCTCGGGCGGGGCCGACGGGCTCTCACCGGCGTCCTGCGCGCCGACCACCGGCTCCTCCGGGGAGGAGTGGTCGTGGTGCGGCTCGGTGAGGGGCATGTGGCAAGTCTCCCACCCCGAACGGGCCCACCGCCCGGTGAGTGAGCCGATCTCTCATCCTAGCTCCGTGGTAACGGCTGGGACTGCTGGGACGGGAGTGTCGGACCCCGCCGCTAGCGTGCCGCGGGTGACGCGAGCGGAGTACGTCCAGGAGTCGCTGGCCGGCCTGGACCGGGTGGCGGGCACGGGGGTCGACCCCGCGCTGCCGCTCTACGCGACCACCTTCGTGGTGGTCGACCTGGAGACCACCGGCGGTGCGCCGGACGGCGGGGGGATCACCGAGATCGGCGCCGTGAAGGTGCGCGGCGGCGAGGAGCTGGGCGTGCTGGCCACCCTGGTCAACCCGGGGGTGCCGATCCCGCCGTTCATCACCGTGCTGACCGGGATCACCCAAGCCATGCTGCTCCCCGCCCCGCCGATCGAGCAGGTGCTGCCGAGCTTCCTGGAGTTCATCTCCGACGCCGTCCTGGTGGCCCACAACGCCCCCTACGACGTGGGCTTCCTCAAGGCCGCCTGCGCCCGGCACGGCCACTCCTGGCCCAACCCCCGGGTGCTGGACACCGCCGCGCTGGCCCGCCGGGTGCTGACCCGCGACGAGGTACCCAACCGCAAGCTGGGCACCCTGGCGGCCTACTTCCGCACCGCCACCCAGCCGACCCACCGCGCGCTGGACGACGCCAAGGCCACCGTCGACGTGCTGCACGGGCTGATCGGCCGGCTCGGCGGGCACCGGGTGGACACCGTCGGCGAGGCCATCGAGTTCGCGCGGGCGGTCACCCCGACGCAGCGCCGCAAGCGGCATCTCGCCGACGGGCTGCCGAAGGTGCCCGGGGTCTACATCTTCCGGGCCGCCGACGACCGGCCGCTCTACGTCGGCACCTCCGGCGACATCGCCACCCGGGTGCGCAGCTACTTCACCGCGGCCGAGAAGCGGGCCCGGATCTCCGAGATGCTGGCCGCCGCCGAGCGGGTGGAGGCGGTCGAGTGCGCCCACTCGCTGGAGGCCGAGGTGCGCGAGCTGCGGCTGATCGCCGCGCACGCGCCGCCGTACAACCGGCGGTCGAAGTACCCGGAACGGCAGGTCTGGCTGAAGCTGACCGACGAGGCCTACCCGCGGTTGTCGATCGTGCGCGATCTCGCCCCCACCGACTCGGCCTACCTCGGCCCGTTCCGGTCCAAGCAGGCCGCCGAGCTGGCCGCCGCCGGGTTCCACGACGCGGTGCCGCTGCGCCAGTGCACCCACCGGCTGTCCCGGCGCACCACCATGCCGGCCTGCGCGCTGGCCGAGCTGGGTCGCTGCCCGGCGCCCTGCGAACACCGGATCACCCCGGAGGAGTACGACGACCGGGCCGCCGTCCCGTTCCGCACCGCCACGCGGGACGACCCGCAGGTGGTGGTGGACGCCCTGCTGGCCCGGATCGAGGTGCTCTCCGCCGCCCAGCGCTACGAGGAGGCCGCGGTCGTCCGCAGCCGGCTGGCCGCGGTCCTCCGCGCGGCCGTCCGGATGCAGCGGCTGGCCGCACTGACCGGCATCGCCGAGCTGGCCGCCGCCCGTCCGGCCGCCCGGGGCGGCTGGGAGCTGGCCCTGGTCCGCCACGGCCGGCTGGCCGGGGCCGGGGTGTCCCCGCCGGGTGTCCACCCGCGACCGACCATCGCCGCCATCCGGGCCACCGCCGAGACGGTCCTGCCCGGGCACGGCCCGGTGCCGGCCGCCACCGCGGAGGAGACCGAGCGGATCCTGTCCTGGTTGGAGCGACCGGAGACCCGGCTGGTGGAGATTTCGGCCGGGTGGGCCTCGCCGGTCGCCGGCGCGGGCCGGTTCCGGGACCTCCTGACCAAGGCGGAGAACGCCGGATCCCGCCAACTCTCAACCGAACGCTCATGACCAAGTGTCCGATCGGACTACGTCGACTCCCTTAGGCTGTTAGAGAAGTGCAGTCCTGCCCGATTCGCGGGCCTGCTCCCGGTCGCCGGTCCCGGCGACCCGGGGCCGGGGTGAGGAGGTGTCCCAGGTGGACGTCGACGCCGGACACGGCGCCGCCCTGGGCGGCGCCCTCCCGACCCAGCCCGCCGAGCTACCGCTCTCCCGTCGGCTGCGTTCCCTGCTCACCTGGCCCACCACCGACAACGACCCGGTCACCGCGCTGGTCCGCGCCCATCGCGGCATCCATCCCAGCGCCGACGCGTCAGTGCTGCGGCGGGCCTACACGATCGCCGAGAACATGCATCGGGGCCAGTTCCGCAAGAGCGGCGAGCCGTACATCACGCATCCGCTCGCGGTCGCCCAGATCTGCGCGGACCTCGGCATGGACACCACCACCCTGGTCGCCGCGCTGCTGCACGACACGGTGGAGGACACCCGCTACACCCTCCAGGCGCTCCAGGAGGACTTCGGGCGTCAGGTGGCCCACCTGGTCGACGGGGTGACCAAGTTCGACAAGGCGTTCTACGGCAAGGCCGCCGAGGCGGAGACCGTGCGCAAGATGATCGTGGCGGCCGGCAAGGACGTCCGGGTGCTGATCATCAAGCTGGCCGACCGGCTGCACAACATGCGCACCCTCGGGGTCCGCTCGGCCGCCTCCCGGGAGCGGATCGCCCGCAAGACCCAGGAGGTGCTCGTCCCGCTCTGCGACCGGCTGGGCATCCAGACCCTCAAACGCGAACTGGACGACGTGGTGCTGCTGCACCTGCAGCCGGAGGAGCACGCGCGGATCGCCCGGTTCGTGCACGACCGGCCGGGCTGGGACGCCTACCTCGACGACGTGGTGGCGAAGACGCGGGTGGCGTTGCGCCGCAGCCGGGTGGATGCCGAGGTGGGCCCCCGCCCCCGGCACCTCTACTCGATCTGGAAGGACACGGTGGCCGGCGACCACGCCGCCCCGTACGACCTACCCCGCATCGCCATCGTGGTGGACGGCCCGGCGACCGACTGCTACGCCGCGCTCGGCGCGGTGCACGGGCTCTGGCGGCCGGTGCCGGGCCGCTTCAAGGACTTCATCGCCTCGCCGAAGAACAACCTCTACCGGTCCCTGCACACCAGCGTCTGCGGTCCGCAGGACCGGACCGTCGAGGTGCTGATCCGCACCGAGGAGATGCACCGCGCGGCGGAATACGGGGTCGCCGCCCACTACCGCTTCCCGCGCGCCACCGGCCGGGCCGCCGACCGGTCCGACGAGCTGGCCTGGCTGCGCCGGGTGCTCGACTGGGAGCAGGAGACGGTCGACCCCATCCAGTTCATGGAGTCGCTCCGCTGCGACCTGGCCGAGGCGCAGATCCAGGTGGTCGCCGACGGGCGGCAGGTGGTGCTGCCGGCCGGGGCCACCCCGGTCGACCTCGCCTACGAGTTGGGCACCGAGCGGGGCGACCACTGCCTCGCCGCGCGGATCAACGGCCGGCTGGCCCCGCTCTCCTCCGAACTGGAGGAGGGCGACGTGGTGGAGATCTTCACCGAGAGCGACGCGGAGAGTGGCTTCGAGGTCGACGTGGCGCCGCGTGGGCCGCGCCGGGAGTGGCTCGGCTTCGTCAAGTCCCCGCACGCCCAGATGCAGATCAACCGCTGGTTCGCCGAGCACACCGAGCCGGGCATCTCGATCGCCGACAAGGTACGCCTCGGCCGGGCCACCATCGGCCTAGCGCTGCGCAAGCACGACCGGGGCCTGGCCAGCGACCTGCCGCTGCTGCGGCTCTCCGAGGAACTGGGCTACCCCGACCTGGAGACCCTCCTGGTGGCGGTCTTCGACCGCACGGTGGAGCCGGACACGGTGGTCCGGCAACTGATCGATCTGGTCGACCACCGGCAGTAGCCGAACTCCGCTCATCCGCCGGGGCCGCCCGGCAACTAGCCTTACAGGCATGATCCCCCGCGCGCGTGCCACCGGACGGGCCCTCGGCTACCAGATCTTCTACCGGCTCCCGGTCCCGCTGCGGCGCCGGCTGGTCCGGCTCGCCGTGCCGAAGTACATCGTCGGCGCGGTCACCCTGGTCCGGGACACCGAGGCCGACGGGGCGGGGCGGATCCTGCTGCTGCGCCAGCCGCCCGGCCACAGCTGGACCCTCCCGGCCGGGCTGCTGCAACGGGGCGAGGCGCCGGTGGTGGGCGCGGCCCGCGAACTGTACGAGGAGTCCGGCATCCGGCTCTCCCCCGACCGGCTCCGTCCGGCCGTGCCGAACGCCGTGGTGCACGCCAAGGGCTGGGTGGACGTGGTCTTCGAGGCCGAGGTGCCCGCCTCCCGCACCGACCTGACCGTGGACGGCGCCGAGGTCTTCGAGGCCGCCTGGCACCCGCTGGACGACCTGCCCCGGCTGAGCCGGGCCACCGCCAACCTGCTCCGGTACTACGGGATCGGCCCGCACGCCGGCGAGGTCCCGCCGGCGGCGCCACCGGCCGCGTGACCGCCTCCGGGGCGGCGACCGGGCCCGGCTGGCGGGCCGCCGTGGAGGTCTGTGCGGTGGTGCTCGCCGCCGGCGAGGGCACCCGGCTGCGTCCGCTCACCGAGCACCTGCCGAAGGCGCTCTGCCCGGTCGGCAACGTGCCGCTGCTCGACCGGGCGCTGGACCGGCTGGCCGGGCTGGGCCTGTCCGGGCCGGACCGGGTCGCGGTGAACGCCTGCTACCTCGGCGGGCAGGTGGTGGCCCACGTGGGCGACCGGGCGCACCTGTCGGTCGAGCCGGGCGACCCGCTCGGCACCGCCGGCGGGGTGGGCAACCTGCGGGACTGGATCGCCGGGCGGGGGGTGCTGGTCGGCAACGCCGACGCGTACCTCGTCGATCCGGGCGTCCCGCCGGGGCCGGACGTGGCGGCGCTGCTGGACGGCTGGGACGGGCGGAGCGTACGCCTGCTCGGCCAGCCGGCGGACGACCCGGCGGCCCCCGGCACCTTCGGCGGCCACCGGTTCGTGGGGTTCTCGCTGCTGCCCTGGCGGCTGGTCCGGGACCTGCCTGCGAGCTTCGGCGACCTGGTCCGGGCGGTCTGGCGGCCGGCGGAGGCGGCCGGCGCGCTCACCGTGGTCCCCTACCGGGGCACCTTCTACGACACCGGCACCCCGGCCGACTACCTGGCCGCCAACCTGCACGCGGCCGGCCCCGGCGGCCTGGTCGACCCGTCCGCCAGGGTGGAGGGGCAGGTGACCCGCTCGGTGATCGGGGCGGGCGCGGTGGTGCACGGCGCGGTGGACCAGTCGGTCGTGTGGCCCGGCGCGACGGTCGCCGCGGGGGAACGCCTCCGCGGCGTGATCCGGGCCGGCGCTGACCTGACCGTCCCGGCGGCCCGGTGACCCCCGCAGCCCTTAGCATGGGCCTCGACGTCGACGAACGGAGAAATGTCCCGTGATCACCGCGATCGTGCTGATCGACTGCGCCACCGACTCCATCCCCGAGGTGGCCGAGACGCTCGCCAACCTGCCCGGCGTCAGCGAGGTTTACTCGGTGGCCGGGCACGTCGACCTGATCGCCATGGTCCGGGTCCGCGAGTTCGAGCAGATCGCCCAGGTCATCGCCGGCAGCATCTCCAAGGTGCCCGGGGTGATCAACACCGAGTCCCACATCGCGTTCCGCGCCTACTCGCAGCACGACCTGGAGGAGGCGTTCGCGATCGGGCTGGCCAACGCCGACTGACCCGTACGCGGGTGGCCGGTCCACCCGCGGGGTGGACCGGCCACCGTGGGCCGTACGCGTCAGCTCTGGCCGGGCGCCGGGGTCTCCGTGGTGCCCGGACCGGGCTCCTCGGTGCCGGTGCCGCCCGGAGCCGGCGACTCCGTGCCGGAGCCGCCCGGGGCGGGCGTGCCGCTGGCGCTGGTCTGCGGGACCGGGACGCCCAGGGTCTGGGCCAGGGCCACCAGCGCGTCGTAGTGCGCCTGGAGGACCGGCAGGGCGTCCTGGGCGATCTGGACCACCGACTGCTCGGAACCCTGCGAGATCTCGGTCTGGGTGGCCTGGATGGCCTGGACGTGGCCGGCCAACTGAGCGGTCACCCACGCCTTGTCGAACTCGGCGCCGCTGAGGTTGTTCAGCCGGTCGAGGACCTGCTGCTGGTCGGCGGTCGGGTCGGCCGGCAGCTGGACGTTGAGCTGCTGGGCGGTGGACTGCACCGTCTGGTCCAGCTGGGTGTGGTCCGTCACGAACATCTTGCCCAGGTCCTTGACCTGCTGATTCTGGCCCTTCTGCTGCGCCAGGTTACCCGCGGTGATCTCGAACAGGTTGACCTGGTGCACCGCCTGCAGATACTGGGTGTCCTGCGTTGACGGCTGGGCCGCGGCCTGGGCCGCGGCGGCTGGTGCCAGTCCCACGAGCACCAGCGCGGCCAGCAGGCCCAGACGTTTGATTCCCAACATGCTTTCCCCCCCTTGAGACGTTGGACCGCACGGATACCCGGCTGACCGGGGTTATTCCTGCGATTCCACCCGTCCGTGTCAGGGGGTGGCGGGACACCGGAGCGGGGCCGACCGGCGTCCGGCGGGCGGAACGGGACGGCTGGGCCGGAAACGGCCGTGGCGCCCGCCGGGTGATCCGGCGGGCGCCACGGTCAGTCGTATCCGGGCGGGTCAGCGGCGGCTCTCGCCGCTGGTGATCTCCTCCCGCTCCGGTCGGGGTTCGACCGGCGGGTGACCCGGCGAGACCGGCGCCTCGGCCGGCCGCTCGATCGGGTAGAAGAAGCCCCGGATGGCCGGGCCGAGCGCGCCGAGCCGGTTCATCTTCTTCGGCACCACCCAGCCGGCGTAGTCCAGCGCCGGGCCGTGCCCGTCGTGCCCGTCGACCGGGGTTAGCGGCTGGTGGACCTCGACGAACCGGCCGTCGGGCAGCCGCCTGATGATGCCGGTCTCCACGCCGTGGGCCAGCACCTCCCGGTCGTGCTGCTGCAGGCCCAGGCAGAACCGGTAGGTGACGTAGTAGGCCAGCGGCGGGACGACCAGCAGGCCGATCCGGCCGGCCCAGGTCATCGCGTTCAAACTGATGTGGAACTTGTCGGCGATGACGTCGTTGCCGCCGGAGAGCGTGAGGACCAGGAAGAAGCCGACCGCCATGGCACCCGCCGCGGTGCGGGCCGGGGTGTCCCGGGGCCGCTGGAGCAGGTTGTGGTGCTTGTAGTCCTTGAGGTGGCGGGCCTCCAGGAACGGATAGAACAGGGAGATCATCACCAGGATTCCCGGCAGCACCACGGTCGGCCAGAACAGCGGCGGGATGACGTAGCCGTCCCCGAGGGGGATGCTGATCTCCCACGCCGGCATGAGTCGGGTCGAGCCGTCGAGGAACATGACGTACCAGTCGGGCTGGCTGGCGGCCGAGACCACCCACGCCTCGTACGGGCCGAAGTACCAGATCGGGTTGATCTGGAACAGGCCGCCCATCATCGCGATCACGCCGAAGACGACCATGAAGAAGCCGCCCTGCTTGAGCGCGTAGCGCGGGAACATCCGCTCGCCGACCACGTTCTCGTTGGTCCGGCCGGGACCGGGCCACTGGGTGTGCTTCTGCTTGAAGACCAGGCCCAGGTGGACGCTGATCAGCGCCACCAGCAGACCCGGGATGAGCAGCACGTGGGCGATGAAGAAGCGGCTGATGATGATGGTGCCCGGGAACTCCCCGCCGAAGACCGACGAGGTGACCCAGGAGCCGATCACCGGGATCGACAGCATGATGCCGGAGGCGATCCGCAGACCGGTGCCGGAGAGGCCGTCGTCCGGCAGCGAGTAGCCGGTGAAGCCGGCCAGGAAGCCGACCCAGAACAACAGCGAGCCGATGATCCAGTTCGTCTCACGCGGCTTGCGGAACGCGCCGGTGAAGAAGACCCGGAGCATGTGCACCACGATCGCGGCCATGAACAGCAGCGCCGCCCAGTGGTGCATCTGCCGCATGATCAGACCGCCCCGGACGTCGAACGACAGGTCCAGGCTGGAGGCGTACGCGGCCGACATCGGGGTGCCCCGCAGCGGCGCGTAGCTGCCGTCGTAGACCACCTCGGTCATCGACGGCTCGAAGAAGAAGGTCAGGAAGACACCGGTCAGCAGCAGGACGATGAACGAGAAGAGCGCGATCTCGCCCAGCAGGAAGGACCAGTGGTCCGGGAAGACCTTGTTCAGCAGCTTGCGCAGCGGGGTGGCCACCTGGAAGCGGTCGTCCACCGCTCCGGCGGTTTTGGCCGGCAACGCGGCCGCATCAAACTTTCGGCGCTTCATGGCCGCTCCCAGAAGTCGGGACCGATGGTTTCGGTGTAGTCGGACCTCGCCACGAAGAAGCCCTCCTCGTCCACCTCGATCGGCAGCTGCGGCAGCGGCCGGTTCGCCGGGCCGAAGACCGGCATGGCGTTGTCGGTGATGAGGAACTGCGACTGGTGGCAGGGGCAGAGCAGCCGGTTGGTCTGCTGCTCGTAGAGGCTGGCCGGGCATCCGGCGTGCGTGCAGATCTTGGAGAACGCGACGAAGTTGCCCCACATGAAGTCGCCGTGGCCCTTGCGCTCGTTGGCGGCGCGCGACTTCTGCGCGTCGTCCTCGCGCAGGTGGATCAGCAGGGTCGGCGAGTCGGCGTGCTTGTTGCTCACGCCGCCGTCGATGCCCGGGAACACGGTGAGTTGGCCGCCGACACTGACGTCCGCCGGGCGGATCGGCCGGCCGTCCTCGCGGACCAGCCGGATCCGCTCGCCGCCCTCGGCCGGCGCGAAGCCGGTGGTGAACATCTGGTTGTTCTTGTGCGGGTGCGAGATCAGGCCACCGACCAGCGGCGCCGCGACGACCGCGCCGACCGGCGCCAGGCCGGCGAGGAGCGAGAGGCCGAGCAGCGGCCGGCGCTTCACCCCGAGCTCGTCGGCCATGTAGACCATGGTCTCACCGGTGATCCGGCGGTCCTCCGGGGAACCCGGCTGGTCGTGCCGGTCCTGGATCGACACCTCCTTGGGCAGCAGCTTCTTGCCCCAGGTGAGGATGCCGAAGCCGACGGCGAGGAGGGCGATGCCGAGGGTCACGCCGAGCAGCGGGGTGTAGAACTTGTCGCCGCCGCGGCCGGCCTCCCACTTCCACGGCCACCAGATGTAGATGACCAGGAACGCGGTGGCGGCGGCGCCGGTCAGCAGGAACATCGAGGCGACCGTGCGGGTCAGCCGGCGCTCCGCCTTGCTGCCGGCGACCACCTGCGGCTCGTAGTGGACGATCTCGATGTCGTCCCGCCGCGCGCCCTCCTGGACGATCTCGAACCGGGAGAGCCGCGGGTCGTTCACGTCGAGCGGCTCCCGGCCCTGCGGGGCCTGCGGCTCGGTGTGGGTGCTCATTCCGTCACCTCGCTACGGGTGGCGCCGGGGGTCGGCGCCACAGCACTGAAACGAATGATCCGCCCGGTCACGACTTGCCCGCAATCCACAGGCTCGCGAAGACCAGCGCGACGATGCCGACCAGGAAGATCGCGAGACCCTCGGTCGACGGGCCGTACCGGCCCAGGTTGAAACCGCCCTGGTCCTGGTTCTCCTTCAGGGTCTCCTGGATGTAGGCGATGATGTCCGCCTTCTGCTCCGGAGTGATCTGGTTGTCGCCGAACACCGGCATGTTCTGCGGGCCGCTCAGCATCGCGGCGTAGATCTGCCGGTCGCTGGCCGGCTTCAGGCTCGGCGCGTACTTGCCCGAGGAGAGGGCGCCGCCGCCGGCCCCGAAGGCGTGGCACTGCGAGCAGTTGATCCGGAACAGCTCACCACCGGTGGAGAGGTTCGCGCCCTCGCGCAGGTCACCCTGCGGCACCTGCGGGCCGCCGCCGAGCTCCTGGATGTACTGGCCGAGCTGGCGCACCTGCTCGTCGGTGAACTGCGGGGGCTTCCGCATGGCCTGGGCTTCCTGCCGGGCCAGGGGCATCCGACCGCTGCTGACCTGGAACTCGACCGAGGCCGACCCGACGCCGATCAGGCTCGGACCACGTCCCTCGACGCCCTGGGCGTTGCGACCGTGACAGGTCACACAGCTCACGTCGAACAGCGCCTTGCCCTCGTTGGCGGCGGCGCTCAGGGGCGGGTTGTCCTGCGCCTGCACGCCGGGGGCGAAGACGGTGTAGGCGCCGCCGGCCAGCATCAGCGCGGCGGCCAGCCGGACCGCGGCACCCAGCCGGCGGCGGCCCCTGCTGCGCGCTACGGGCCGCCCGCGCAGCCGCGCGAGCAGACCGCGTCGGCGGTCGTTGTCAGAAGTCATGACCTGTGTCCTTAACCGGTTGGACCTTGTCTCAGGGGACGGAGCAGCGGCGCGATGTGTGACGCGCCAAGATCACTGAAGCCAGTAGATCATGGCGTAGAGCCCGATCCACACGACGTCGACGAAGTGCCAGTAGTAGGACACGACGATCGCCGAGGTCGCCTGCGCCGGGGTGAACCGGCCCATGGTGGTGCGGACCATGAAGATGATGAACGCGACCAGACCGCCGGTCACGTGCAGACCGTGGAAGCCGGTGGTCAGGTAGAACATCGACCCGTAACCGTCTTCGTTGATCTTGACGCCCT
The DNA here is from genome assembly GCF_040639095.1 of Micromonospora sp. NPDC023966. Classification (NCBI taxonomy): domain Bacteria; kingdom Bacillati; phylum Actinomycetota; class Actinomycetes; order Micromonosporales; family Micromonosporaceae; genus Micromonospora; species Micromonospora sp. NPDC023966. The sequence continues at coordinate 69,249 of NZ_JBEZZJ010000006.1, forward strand.
CGTGCACCAGGTTGCGGTACTCGTTCGCCTGGCCGAGCACGAAGATCAGACCCATCACGAAGGTGATCGTGAACCACCGACGCAGGGCGTGGACGTCACCCTTCTCGGCCGCGAAGACACCGAGCTGGCAGGTCACCGAGGACAACACCAGGATCACCGTGAAGGTGGTCGCGTAGGGGATGTTGAGGATCTCGGTGTGCTTCTCCCACTGCTCCGGCGCCGCAGCGCGGATGGAGAAGTACATCGCGAACAGCGCCGCGAAGAACATGAGTTCGCTGGAGAGCCACACGATCGTCCCGACGCTGACCATGTTGGGTCGGGTCAGGGAGTGGATCCGGCTCTTGTCAATGGCTGGGGCCGCAGTCACGCGGTCATTATTGCCCTTGACCGGGACCGACCATCAGCGGGGTGGCAAACGTGTGCCATCCGTGGCCCGATCGGGGTCGTCCGCTTCGCCTGACCTACCCTGAAAAGCGTGCTGCACGTCGATCCGATCTTCGCCGCCACCTCGGTGGCCCCGGCGACACTCGCGGCGGGGGGCGAGGCCGTCCCGCCGCCGTTCACCGTTGCCCGGCTCCTGACCGAGACCCGGCTGGACAGTTGGCTCGCCCTCGGCCTGGTGCTCGCCGCCGGTCTCTACCTCTACGGGGTGTACCGGCTGCGCCTGCGCGGCGACCGCTGGCCGGTGGTGCGTACGGTCTGCTTCCTCTTCCCGGGCCTGGGCGGCATCGCCGCGGTCACGGTCACCGGGCTGGGCGCCTACGACACCGCCCTGCTGTCGGTGCACATGATCCAGCACATGGTGCTGTCCATGATCGCGCCGATCTTCCTGGCGCTCGGCGCGCCGGTGACGCTCGCCCTGCGTACCCTGCCGCTGCGCCCGCGCAAGCGGCTGCTGGCGATCGTGCACAGCCGGGTCGCCCGCGTCTACAGCTTCCCGCTGGTGGCGTTCGCCATCTTCGTGGTGAACCCGTTCGCCCTCTACTTCAGCGGCCTCTACGAGATCACCCTGCGGCACGAGTGGGCGCACGAACTGGTGCACGCGCACTTCATCATGACCGGCTGCGTGTTCTTCTGGCCGCTGCTCGGCCTGGACCCGCTGCCCGGGCGCTGGCCCTACCCGGCCCGGGCGCTGCTCATGCTGCTCTCCGTGCCGTTCCACACCGTGCTCGGGCTCACCATCATGCAGAGCACCACACTGCTGGGCGGCGACTGGTACCCGTCGCTGCACCTGAGCTGGTCCGACCCGTGGAACGACCAGGTGGTCGCCGGCGGTGTGCTCTGGGCCGGCGGCGAATTCGTCAGCGTCACCATGCTGGCCGTGCTGGTGGTCCAGTGGATCAAGCAGTCCGAGCGCGAGGCCCGCCGGCTGGACCGCGAGCTCGACCGCCAGGAGGCCCGCCAGCGCGCTGCGGAGGCGAGCGCCTGACCGTCGCCAGGGCGGGGCGACCGGCCGGATGTGACGCCCGCTACGATCAGCGGGCAGCTACGAAGTGGGAGCCACGTCACGATGAGCGATCGTCTTTGCACCGTCCTGCTCTACAGCGACGACCCGAAGGTCCGTGACCGGATGCGACTCGCCGTCGGCACCCGGCCCGCGCCCGGGCTCGAGATCGAGTTCGTCGAGGCCGCCGACTACGCCGGCTGCGTCCGGCTGGTCGACGACTACGAGATCGACCTGCTCCTGCTCGACGGCGAGGCGAGCCCCGGCGGTGGCATCGGCATCGCCCGCCAGATCAAGGACGACCGGGACGACGCCCCGCCGACCTGCGTGGTGCTGGCCCGGGCCGCCGACCGCTGGCTGGCCGCGTACGCCGAGGTCGACGCCACGCTGACCCACCCGCTCGACCCGGTGACCACCGGCACCACCGTCGCCGACCTGCTGCGGCGCACCCACGCCGCGGCCTGAGCCACCCTGCGACGGCTCCAGCTCGGCGCGTCTGACGCCGCGCCGCGACCTGGAGCCGTCGTTCCGGCGCCACGGCGACGCGGCCGTGGCGCCGACTTCGGCCATAGTTCAACCTCCGCGCCGCCAGACGGCGCTACGGACGAATGAAGGCCGCCGGCCATGATCCGGCCCCCGCGCCAGGCGGCGCTACGGACCGGATGACGGCCGCCACACCCGCTCACACGCCGCTCGGGAGGCCCGCCATGGGCGAACGGACCTGGCCGCTTCTGCTCAACGCGCTGCTGCGCGGCGAGGAACTCTCCACCGCCGACACCGCCTGGGCGATGGGCGAGATCATGGCCGGCTCGGCCACCCCGGCCCAGATCGCCGGCTTCGCCGTGGCCCTGCGCACCAAGGGCGAGACGCCGGCCGAGCTGGGCGGCCTGGTCGAGGCGATGCTGACCCGGGCGGTCCCGGTGACGCTGCCCGAGGAGATCCGGGCCGGCGCGCTGGACGTCGTGGGCACCGGCGGCGACCTCGCCCACACCGTGAACATCTCCACCATGGCCGCGCTCGTGGTCGCCGGGGCGGGCGTCCGCGTGGTCAAGCACGGCAACCGGGCCGCCTCCTCCTCCTGCGGCACGGCCGACGTGCTGGAGTACCTGGGCGTCCCGCTGGACCTGGAGCCGGAGCAGGTGGCCCGCTGCGTGATCGAGGCCGGCATCGGCTTCTGCTTCGCCGCCCGGTTCCACCCCGGCATGCGGCACACCGGCCCGGTCCGCCGCGAGATCGGCGTGCCCACCGCGTTCAACTTCCTCGGCCCGCTGACCAACCCGGCCCGCCCGCGGGCCGGCGCGGTGGGCTGCTTCGACCCGCGGATGGCCCCGGTGATGGCGGCCGTCTTCGCCGCCCGGGGCGACTCGGTGATCGTGGTGCGCGGCGAGGACGGGCTGGACGAGTTCAGCACCGGCGCGCCGACCCGCGTCTGGGTGGCCCAGCAGGGCACCGTCAGGGAGGCGCTGCTGGACGCGACGGAGCTCGGGGTACCCCGGGCCACCCTGGCCGACCTGCGCGGCGGTGACGCGGCGTACAACGCCGGGGTCGTCCGGCGGCTGCTGGCCGGCGAGACCGGCCCGGTCCGCGACGCGGTGCTGGTGAACGCCGCGGTCGCGCTGGCCACCCAGGGCCCGCTCGACGGCGACCTGCACGAGGCGCTGCGCGCCGGCCTGGTCCGGGCGACCGAGTCGGTCGACTCCGGCGCGGCCGCCGGCACCTTGGAGCGCTGGCTCGAGGTGGCCGGCACGCTCTGAGCCGGGTACCGCCCGGTTCTGTCGGACCGGCGTGCCAAACTACACGGGAGTAATTTTCCGTTTTCCGCCGATGCCGCCCCTCGGCGCACCGGAACGAGAGGAGACGCCCGTGTCGGACCGCGAGCTCTACTGCGACACCTGCGAGGGCGTCGTGCTGTTCGAGGCGCCCACCTGCGTCGACGGGCACGGCGCCGACTGCCCCGAGCTGGTCTGCACCGGCTGCGGCGCGGCCGTGCTCATCGCCACCTTCGCCTTCCGCGCCCCGCGCCTGGCCCAGCGCCACGCGCCCACCGCACCACCGCACCGCCGCGCAGCCTGACCCGCCGGCCCACCCTCGCCCGGCAGACCCCCTCCGAGCAGCGCACGCCGCCCTCGCCGCCCTCGCCGCGCTCTCCAGACCCCACCAGCGGACGATCATGAAGTTCGCCGCGACAAAAGGGGCGACTCGCGCCACCAACCTCATGATCATCGACACCAGGGGGCGGGACGGGGCGAGAAATGCGGAAGGCCCGCCATCCCCGGAGGGGGCGCGGGCCTTGCCGTTGGTTCGGGTGTCAGTGCTCGGCGGTGCGGCGGGTCCCGGAGTAGTACTCGAAGAGCAGGCCGCAGGCGGCGAAGACGACCGCCACCATGCCCGCGCCCAGCAGCCAGAACTGCCAGAAGACCAGGCCGAGACCGGCGATCGCGGCGGCCAGGGCCAGGCCGAACGGCCAGTAGCTGCCCGGGCTGAAGAAGCCGACCTCGCCCGCGCCGTCGGCGATCTCACCGTCCGGCCGGTCCTCGGGACGCAGGTCGATGCGGCGCGAGACGAACCAGAAGAAGCCGCCGCACATCGAGCAGAGCAGGAAGGACAGCAGCAGCGCCACGGTGCCGACCCACTCGACCCGGCCGCCGTCGCCGTACGTCCAAGCGCCGTAGAGGATCGCCACGCCGAAGAGGAACGTCGCGATGGTGAGGAAAATCTTCCACTCGGTCTTCATGCCGGACCCCTCAGCTTCCCGCGCCGGCCGTCGCGTCGGACGGGTTGAAGTTGGCGGTGTTGCGCCGCGTCTTGAACGGCTTGGTCTCGGTGGCGTACGGGTCCTCACCGATCGCCTGGAGCGCCTCCTGGGTCGACTTCCCGGCCTTCTTGGCCGCCAGGAACTGCTCGTACTTCTCCGGCGAGACGACCCGCAGCTCGAAGTTCATGAAGGCGTGGTAGCTGCCGCACAGCTCGGCGCAGCGGCCGACGAAGTGGCCCTCCTGGTCGATGCTGGAGACCTCGAAGGTGTTGCGGATGCTGCCCGGCATGACGTCGCGCTTGAACAGCAGCTCCGGCACCCAGAAGGAGTGGATGACGTCGCGGCTCTGCTCCTCGAACCGGATCGACTTGCCGCTCGGCAGGACCAGCACCGGGATGACCTCGCTGGTGCCCAGCACGGAGGCGACGGTGTTGGCGTCGCGGCCCTGGCCGTCGCGGTAGTTGAACTGCCAGTTCCACTTGAAGGCGACGACCTCGACGGTGACGTCGGGGTTCTTCGTCTCCTTCACCACGTCGGTCTGCACCACCGCGGTGTAGTAGAAGAGCACGGAGACCACGAGGATCGGCGCGATGGTGTAGAGGAACTCCATCGGCAGGTTGTAGCGGGTCTGCACCGGCAGCGCGTTGCCGCGCTTCCGGTAGCGGATCACGCACCAGAAGATCAGGCCCCAGACGAACACGCCGACCGCGAGGGCCGCGATGCAGGACGCGATCCACAGGTCGTACATCCGGTGCGACTCGGGGGTGATGCCGCCCTGCGGCCAGCCGAAGCCGCCGAACGTCTTGCCGACGTCGCAGCCGGTGAGCAGAACCAGCAGCGCGGCTCCGCCGAGACCGAGCCCGGCGAGTCGACCAGCACCACGCCGCCGGCGCCCGCCGGCCCCCGGGGAAGCGCTGTGCCGTACGGCCGACGGCCGTACCTCCGAACTCCTTGCGACCACCTGGTCCTGCCTCCCTAGCGCGCCGCGGTGATTGTTTCGCTCGACACCGACGGCAAAGGCGTCACCGACGGTCGCAGATTACTCGACCATGGCGGGCCTGACCGTCTTGGGGTCACTGTCCGCCCCCATCGGGGGGATCTTGGGGGTACCGGCGCGATAGCGTGGACGTTCGTGAGCGCAAACCCGGTCTATCTGGACGCGGCCACGGCCGCCCCGCTGCATCCGGTCGCGCGGCAGGCGCTGCTGGCCGCGCTGGACGACGGCTGGGCCGACCCGGCCCGGCTCTACGGCCAGGCCCGCCGGGCCCGCCAGCTCCTCGACGCCGCCCGCGAGGCCGCCGCGCAGACCCTCGGCGTCCGCGCCGACGAACTCTCCTTCACCCCCAGCGGTACGGCGGCCGCGCACGCCGCCGTGCTCGGCGGCCTGTCCGGGCGGCGCCGGGCCGGGGCGGCCCTGGTGCACTCCGCGATCGAGCACTCGGCAGTGCTGCACGCCGCGGAGCGGCACGTGGCCGGGGGCGGGGACACGGTGTCCGTACCCGTGGACCGGCTCGGTCGGGTGGACCTGGACGCCTGGGCGGCGGCGGTGGCCGCGCCCGGGGTGGCCCTGGCCGCCCTGATCGGGGCGAGTCACGAGGTGGGCACGGTGCAGCCGGTGCCCGCGGCGGCGGAACTCTGCGCCGAGGCGGGGGTGCCGCTCTACGTCGACGCGGCCCAGCTCGCCGGCCGGGCGCCGCTGCCGGCCGGCTGGTCGGTGCTGAGCGCCAGCGCGCACAAGTGGGGCGGGCCGCCCGGGGTCGGGCTCCTGGTGGTGCGCAAGGGCACCCGGTGGGAGTCGCCGTTCCCGGCCGACGAGCGGGAGGCGGGGCGTACCCCGGGGGTGGTGAACCTGCCGGCGGTGGTCGCCGCGGCGGCGAGCCTGCGCGCGGCGGCGGCCGACGCGGCGGCCGAGGCGGCCCGGCTGGCGCCGCTGGTCGACCGGATCCGGGCTCGGGTGGCGGCCGAGGTGCCGGACGTGGAGGTGGTCGGCGACCCGGTGGACCGCCTCCCCCACCTGCTCACCTTCTCCTGCCTCTACGTGGACGGCGAGGCGCTGCTGCACGCGCTGGACCGGCGGGGCTTCGCGGTCTCCTCCGGCTCCTCCTGCACCTCCTCGACGTTGCGGCCGTCACACGTGCTGGAGGCGATGGGGGTGCTGTCACACGGCAACGTCCGGGTGTCGCTGCACCGGGAGACCACCGAGGCGGACGTCGACCGGTTCCTGGCCGAACTGCCCGGGATCGTCGCCGGCCTGCGCGCCGAGGCGGGGGTGACCGGGCTGTGAGCGAGCCGGACGAGGTGCTCGACTACCGCGGGCAGCGCTGCCCGCTGCCCGTGATCAATCTCGCCCGGCGGCTGCCCGAGCTGCCGGTCGGCGCGGTGGTCCGGGTGCTCGCCGACGACCCCGCCGCGGCCGTGGACATCCCGGCCTGGTGCCGGATGCGCGGTCAGGAGTTCGTGGCCGCGCATCCGGAGGGCCCGGGTTACGACGTGCGCCGCCGCCAGTGAGTCCGGTGGGTCAGCGGAGGTAGGCGAGGATCCCCGGCGCCGAACGGGCCGGGCCGGCGTTGTCGCGGGACCGCGGCCCGATCCACCCCCGGGCCGGTCACAGCAGGTGCGGCCGGACGTCCTCGGCGGCCGCGTCGCCGTACGACTCGGCGAGCCGCTTGACGAACAGGTCCCGGCGGACCTCGTACTCCTGGCCGCCGAAGTTCTCCAGCACCAGCGTGGCGAGCAGGCAGCCGACCTGGGCGGCACGCTCCAGGTCGACGCCCCAGTTGAGCGCGGCGAAGAAACCGGCCCGGAAGCCGTCGCCGACGCCGGTCGGGTCGACCGCCTGGATCTCCCGGGCGATCGGCACGTGGATGGTGCCGACCTCCCGGCCGGCGATCTCCACACCCCGCTTGCCCAGCGTGGTGACCCGGACCCGCACCCGGTCCAGCAGCTGGGCGTCGGTCAGCCCGGCCTTGCTCTGCAGCAGCGACTTCTCGTACTCGTTGGTCATCAGGTAATCGGCGCCGTCGACCAGGCCGAGCACGTCCGCGCCGTCCATCCGGGCGAGCTGCTGCGACGGGTCGGCCACGAAGGCGTAGCCGCGCTCCCGGCACTCGGCGGAGTGCCGGATCATCGCGGCCGGGTCGTTGGCACTGACCAGCACCAGGTCGAGACCGCCGAGCCGCTGCGCCACCGGGGCCAGCTCGATGTTGCGGGCCTCGCTCATCGCGCCCGCGTAGAACGAGGCGATCTGGCACATGTCGGTGTCGGTGGTGCAGACGAAGCGGGCCGTGTGCGCGACCTCGCTGACGTGCACCGAGTCGCAGTCGACGCCGTGCCGCTCGAGCCAGGACCGGTAGTCGGCGAAGTCCGGCCCGACCGCGCCGAGCAGCACCGGGCGCAGCCCGAGCTGGGCCATGCCGAAGGCGATGTTCGCGGCGGTGCCGCCGCGCCGGAGCACCAGCTCGTCGACGAGGAAGGAGAGCGAGACCTTGTCCAGTTGGTCGGCGAGGAGCTGGTCGGCGAACCGGCCGGGGAAGCTCATCAGGTGGTCGGTCGCGATCGAGCCGGTCACGGCGATCTTCATGTCAACCCTCGTGGTCGGGAGCACGGCGCGGGTCAGCCTACCGGTCGCCCCGCCCGGACGGACGGGGGTCGGTCGACAACCGGACGCCTCCCGCACCCGCGGAGGTCACCCTCCGGACACCCGTCCGGTACGACAAAACGGCGGGACCAGCCCGTGAGGGATGGTCCCGCCGTCAGGCAGGCGTCGTCGGCCTCGGCGGCCGGCGTCGACTCAGCTGAACGAGTCGCCGCAGGCGCAGGAGTTGCCGGCGTTCGGGTTGTCGATGGTGAAGCCCTGGGCGTCGATCCGGTCGGCGAAGTCGATGGTGGCGCCGGCCAGGTAGGGGGCGCTCATCCGGTCGACGACGACCTCGACACCACCGAAGTCGGTGACGACGTCACCGTCGAGCGACCGCTCGTCGAAGAACAGCTGGTACCGCAGGCCGGAGCAGCCGCCCGGCTGCACCGCGACCCGGAGCCGCAGGTCGTCACGGCCCTCCTGCTCGATCAGGGCCTTGACCTTCTGCGCCGCGACGTCGGTGAGGACGACGGTGCTGGGGGCCTTGGCCTCGGTCGACTCGGTCTGCGCTGGCGTGGTCACGTGAAAGTCTCCCTGCGCGGTATGGGGTCCGGACGCACTGGCCAACGCCGCACGTCCGCCAGTGATTCCCGGTGTGGTCCAGATCCGATCGTACGCCGCTCCCACCGAGGTCACCCGGCTGTGATGACTGACTCGCCCCGGTGGGCGGCGGGCCGTCAGGCGGCCGGCGGGCGCCCGGCGGTGAACGAATCCACCTCGACCGTACCGCCGCAGGCCCGCCAGGCGCCCTCGGCGGCCAGATAGCCGGTGCCGCCCGGCGGGGTGAGCCGGAGCGCGGCGGCTGGCGCCTCGCACGGCGCTCCCTCGTCGTCCGCGCCGGGCACGTGGCTCAGCGTCACCGCGGTCCAGGCCGTGCCGCCGGGCGCCAGCACCACGCGGTGCGCGGCGAGGTGGTGCCGCACCCGCACCGGGAGGGCCCGGCCCGTGGCGTCGACCAGCCGGACCTCGGGGAAGCCGGCCAGCGCGCAGTGCCGGCCGGACCGGTTCCCCAGCGCGAGGTAGGCAGTCCCACTGCCGGCGTGGCCGGACGACCCGGCGGACGCCAGCGAGAGGTCGGCGGTCCGGCAGTCCGGGATCCCGGAGGCCGGGCGGGTCGGGCTGGTTGCCGGTTGCGGCGTGGCCGGCGGGGACGGCGTGGCCGACGGGGGTCGCGTGGCCGACGAGGTGGCCGATGCCGTGGGGGCCGCCGAGGCCGTCGGGACGGTGGCGGACGGGCCCTCCCGTGCCGGAGCGCAGGCCGCGAGCGCGAGGGTGGCCGCGCCCGCCGCCAGCCGGCGGCCGGTCCGCCGCCGTGCCGCGAGGTCCCTGGTCAGGTCAGCCGTGCTCGTGGTCATGTCGACCTCCTCGTCCGGTGTCCTTCGGCACACGCGCCGGGTCCGGGCCGCGCTGCGGGCGGGACCTGTCGGGTGCGCGACACCGGCCACGGCGCGCCGAGGGCGTCCGGGTGGGTTCAGCGGCTCCACTGGCCGGCGAGCCGGGCGCCGAGCGCGCGCAGCCCCTCGGCCGGGCGGCTCATCGCCGCCTCGACTCCCCCGCACTCCTCGCCGCCGAAGTGCTCCACCAGGCTGTGCGCCTCGGTCACGCCGGCCGACGCGGCCTCCCGCCGCCCGGTGCTGACCCGGCCGGCCAGCACCACGCAGGGCACCCCGCGGTCCCGGGCCGCCCCGGCCACGCCGGCGACCACCTTGCCGCGCAGCGACTGGTGGTCGAAGGAGCCCTCTCCGGTGATCACCAGGTCGGCGGCGTCCAGCGCGGCGTCCAGGCCGATGGCCCGGGTGACCAGCCCGATGCCGGACTCGCACCGGCCGCCGAGCGCCAGGATCGCGGCGCCCAGGCCGCCGGCCGCGCCGCCGCCGGGCAGCGCGCCGAGCCCCGAAGGGCAGCCCGGCAGGTTCTCCTCCAGCACCGCCGTCCAGCGCTCCAGGGCGCCGTCGAGCAGCAGCACGTCCGCCCGGGTGGCGCCCTTCTGGGGGCCGTACACGTTGCTGGCGCCGTGCAGCCCGAGCAGCGGGTTGTCGACGTCGGTGGCGGCGACCAGCGCCGCGCCGCGGACCCGGGGCGCGCCGTCCAGCGCGGTCACCGCGGCGAGGGCCGCCCCGCCGTACGGCAGGGCCCGGCCGGCCTCGTCGAGCGGGGTGACGCCGAGCGTGGTGAGCATCCCGGCGCCGCCGTCGTTGGTGGCCGAGCCGCCCAGCCCGATCACCACGGTCCGCGCCCCGGCCTCCACCGCCGCGGCGACCAGCAGGCCCAGCCCGTAGGAGGTGGTCGCCTTCGGGTCCCGCTCGGCGGCGGAGAGCAGGTGCAGCCCGCACGCCTGGGCGCTCTCCAGGTACGCCACACCGTCGTCGGTGAGCAGGATCTCACCGGCCGCGGGGCGGCCGAGCGGGTCGACGGTGGGCACCGGCAGCAGCCGGCCGCCGAGCGCCTCGGCGAGCACGGCGACGAACCCGGGGCCGCCGTCGGCCAGCGGCCGGACCAGCAGCTCGTCGCCGGGGGCGACCTCCCGCCAGCCCTCGGCCACCGCGGCGGCCACCTCCTGGGCCGGCAGCGTGCCGGCGAACTTGTCCGGGCAGAGCAGCACGCGCATGCCGAGCAGTGTGGCAGGCCACATCCGTGACGGCTGCGCGGCCGTCCCGCTGTGGGACCATGGGTGGCGTGACTTCGACCTGGGTTGAGCCCTCCAACACCGCCACTGCGCTGCTGCTCCTCGGCCGCGGCAGCGACCCCGCCACCGAGCGTGGCGTGGAGTGTCCGGGTGACCTCCCCGCGCCGAGCGACCCGGACCTGGTGGCCCGGGCGACCGCGGCGAAGGCCGCGCTCGGCACGAAGGTCTTCGTGCTGGGCCACCACTACCAGCGCGACGAGGTGATCCAGTTCGCCGACGTGACCGGCGACTCGTTCAAGCTGGCCCGGGAGGCGGCGGCCCGCCCCGACGCGGAGTACATCGTCTTCTGCGGCGTGCACTTCATGGCCGAGAGCGCCGACATCCTCACCTCGGACCGCCAGAAGGTGATCCTGCCCGACCTCGCCGCCGGCTGCTCGATGGCCGACATGGCGGTGCTGTCGCAGGTCGAGACCGCCTGGGACGTGCTGACCGAACTGGGCATCGCGGCGGACACCGTCCCGGTGACCTACATGAACTCCTCGGCGGACATCAAGGGCTTCGTCGGCCGGCACGGCGGCGTGGTCTGCACCTCGTCCAACGCCAAGCGGGCGCTGGACTGGGCGTTCGAGCAGGGGCAGAAGGTGCTCTTCCTCCCCGACCAGCACCTGGGCCGCAACACCGCCGTGCTGGAGATGGGCTTCTCGCTGGACGACTGCGTGCTCTACGACCCGCACAAGCCGAACGGCGGGCTGACCCCGGAGCAGCTGCGCGACGCGAAGATGATCCTCTGGCGCGGGCACTGCTCGGTGCACGGCCGCTTCACCCTGGACAGCGTCAACGACGTGCGCGAGCGGGTGCCGGGGGTCAACGTGCTGGTCCACCCGGAGTGCCGGCACGAGGTGGTCACCGCCGCCGACCACGTGGGCTCCACCGAATACATCATCAGGACCATCGAGGCGGCCCCGGCCGGCTCGGCGTGGGCGGTCGGCACCGAGCTGAACCTGGTCCGCCGGCTGGCGCTGGCCCATCCGGACAAGCAGATCATGTTCCTCGACCGGGCGGTCTGCTACTGCTCGACGATGAACCGGATCGACCTGCCGCACCTGGTCTGGGCGCTGGAGGAGCTGGTCGCCGGGCGGGTGGTCAACCAGATCACCGTGGATCCGGACACCGCCGGACACGCCCGGGCCGCCCTGGACCAGATGCTCGCCCTCCCGGGCGCCTGATCACCCTCGGTCATGCCACTGGTACGGAAACGCGGCGGAATCCCCGGTTCGTGCCCTCACTGGTGATGTGACCGATTCCCTTTTCGTCACCGAGGGCTATGCTGCCGGGGCGACGACACACGCGGGCCCGTTTTGGCCGGGCCGCCTTTCGGGTAGCGATGCAGATCGTGGACCCCACTCATCTACACGGCAGCACCAACGCGCTGGAGGTTGCGTTGACCGACGACGTCCTGGTCGTACACGGAGGCACTCCGCTTGAAGGGCGGATCCGCGTACGCGGCGCGAAGAACCTCGTGTCCAAGGCGATGGTCGCCGCCCTGCTGGGCGACACCCCCAGCCGCCTGTTCGACGTGCCCCGGATCCGGGACGTGGAGGTCGTCCGCGGGCTGCTCGGCCTGCACGGCGTCAAGGTCACCGACGGCGAGGAGGACGGTGAGCTGGTCTTCGACCCGTCCAACGTCGAGAGCGCCAGCACCGACCAGATCAACGTGCACGCGGGCTCCAGCCGGATCCCGATCCTGTTCTGCGGCCCGCTGCTGCACCGGCTCGGCCACGCCTTCATCCCCGACCTGGGCGGCTGCCACATCGGCCCGCGCCCGATCGACTTCCACCTCCAGGCGCTGCGCGAGTTCGGCGCGACCGTGGACAAGACCCCGGAGGGGCTGCACCTGTCGGCGCCGAACGGGCTGCACGGCACCAAATTCGCCCTGCCCTACCCGAGCGTGGGCGCCACCGAGCAGGTGCTGCTCACCGCGGTGATGGCCGAGGGCGTCACCGAGCTGCGCAACGCGGCGGTCGAACCCGAGATCATCGACCTCATCTGCGTGCTGCAGAAGATGGGCGCGATCATCAAGGTGCACACCGACCGGGTGATCGAGATCCAGGGCGTGAAGCGGCTCAGCGGCTACACCCACCGGCCGATCCCGGACCGGATCGAGGCGGCGAGCTGGGCGGCGGCCGCGCTGGCCACCCGGGGCCACGTCGAGGTGCTGGGCGCCCAGCAGGCCGACATGATGACCTTCCTGAACATCTTCCGCTCGGTCGGCGGCGAGTACGAGGTGACCGACCTCCGCCCGCCGCGCGGCGGCGGGCCGGGCCAGGAGGGCGGCATCCGGTTCTGGCACCCGGGCGGCGAGTTGAACGCGGTGGCGCTGGAGACCGATGTCCACCCCGGCTTCATGACCGACTGGCAGCAGCCGCTCGTGGTGGCGCTCACCCAGGCCCGCGGCCTGTCGATCGTCCACGAGACGGTCTACGAGCAGCGGCTCGGCTACACCGAGGCGCTGAACTCGATGGGCGCCAACATCCAGGTCTACCGGGACTGCCTGGGCGGCACGCCGTGCCGCTTCGGCCGGCGCAACTTCAAGCACTCCGCGGTGATCGCCGGCCCGAGCAAGCTGCACGCGGCCGACCTGGTCATTCCGGACCTGCGGGCCGGTTTCAGCCACCTGATCGCGGCGCTGGCCGCCGAGGGCACCTCCCGGGTCTACGGCGTCGACCTGATCAACCGGGGCTACGAGGACTTCGAGGCCAAGCTGGCGGATCTGGGCGCGCACGTCGAGCGCCCGTAAGGTCACACTCCCGCGCCCGGTGCACCGCGATGTGCACCGGGCGCGGCTGTTTGGCTACCCTTGCCGACGTGCCGTCGCTGTTTCGCCGTAAGCCCACCGACCTCGTCGAGGATTCCGTCACCCCGGTGACGACCGACGAGGCGCCGTCCGCTGCCCAGTCCCGGGGTTACACCCCGAGCAAGAAGGACCTCGGGCGGACCACCCCGAAGCGGCCGACCGCGGGTCGCCGCCCGGCCGCCCCGGCCCGTCCCCTGACCAAGGAGGAGGCCCGGGAGCAGCGCCGCGCGGCGCGCGCCGAGTCGGCGGCCGAGTTCCGGCGCGAGGGCGGCCCGCGCGACCGGGGCCCCGAGCGGCTGCTGGCCCGCAACGTGGTCGACTCCCGGCGCACGGTGGGCACCTGGTTCTTCGGCGGCGCGCTGATCGTGCTGCTCGGCTCCAACCAGGCCATGCCGCCGATCGTCCGGCTGCTGTCGAACGTGCTCTGGGGCGCGCTGGCGCTCGGCGTGGTGATCGACTCGGTGCTGATCGCCCGGAAGATCAAGAAGCTGGTCCGCGAGCGCTTCCCGAAGAGCACCGAGCGGCTCGGCTCGCTCTACTTCTACGCGATCATGCGGTCGATCACGTTCCGCAAGATGCGGGCCCCGGCGCCCCAGGTGAACATCGGCGACAAGATCTGACCCGGCCGGCTCAGCCCACCTCAACCGGAGCGCCGTAGAGCCGAGTCACGACCTCCTCGATGTCCGGCTCCACGATCGAGATGTCCCGCAACGTGGCCAGGCCGGCCAGCCCGGCCACCACCTCGGCGACGCTCGCCGACTCCAGCGCGAAGACCAGCCGGCGCCCGTCCGCCTCCACCCGCTGCACCGGCGCGCCCGGCAGCACCGGCGGCGCGGGCAGCGCGGCGTCCAGCTCGGCCACCACCATCCGGCGGGAGCCGTACCGGCTGTGCAGGGCGGCGATCGAGCCGTCGTGCACCACCCGCCCGTGGTCGATCACCACCAGGCGCCGGCAGAGCCGCTCGATGTCGGCCAGGTCGTGGGTGGTGAGCACCAGGGTGGTGTCGCCGGCCCGGCCCAGCTCCGCCAGGAAGCCGCGGACCGCCTGCTTGCTGACCACGTCCAGCCCGATGGTCGGCTCGTCCAGGAAGAGCACCTCGGGGCCGTGCAGCAGGGCGGCGGTCAGCTCGCCGCGCATCCGCTGGCCCAGGGAAAGCTGCCGGACCGGGGTGTCCAGGAACTCGTCGAGGTCGAGCAAGCCCCGGCAGCGGGCCAGCCGGGCCGCGTGCTCGCCGGCCGGCACCCGGTAGACGTGGCGCAGCAGCGCGAACGAGTCGCGCAGCGGCAGGTCCCACCAGAGCTGCGAGCGCTGCCCGAAGACCACGCCGATGCGCAGCGCCAGCCGGGTCCGGTCGGCCACCGGCCGCAGCCCGCAGACCCGGGCCTGTCCCGCCGAGGGCATCAGCACGCCGGTGAGCATCTTCAGCGTGGTCGACTTGCCGGCGCCGTTCGGGCCGATGTAGCCGAGCATCTCGCCCCGCTCCACCCGCAGGTCAACCCCGTCGACCGCGGTGACCGTCCGCTTCTCCCGGCGCAGCCGCCCGGCCTTCACCCGGACGGTGAACTCCTTGCGCAGCCCGTCCATCTCGATGACGTTCATGACCCCGTACTCCGGTAGTGGCGGATCCCGACGCGCCAGGCCACGGCGGCGACCGCCGCGGCGACCAGCGCGACCCCGGGTGCGGCCCAGCCGACCCAGGGCGGCAGGCCCAGCGGGTCGGCCCGGCCGAGCAGCGCCAGCGCCGGGTGGTAGCTGACGAAGGCGAAACCCATCCCGTACGCGAAGATCGCGCGGAACCAGCCGCCGTAGACGGTGACCGGGTACGAGGTGAAGTCGCGCCCGCCGTAGGTGACCGAGTTGGCCATCTCCCCCGAGTCGATCCAGTAGAACGACACGGTGGCGGTGGTGACGAAGACCGCGGCGAAGAAGACCACCCCGGCCGGCGGGGCGACCAGCGCGAGCGCCACCCGGCCCGGCGTCCAGTCGATGCCGGCCGAGCCGAGCGCGAACAGCAGCACGGCCAGCCCGAAGAGCGCCCGGGAGACCTTGCGCAGCGGCAGGTCCATCAGCAGCAGTTGGGGCAGCGCGGCCAGCGGCCGGACCAGCACGGCGTCGAAGAGGCCGGTGCGGACGTATCGGGGCAGCCGCTCGATGTTGCCGACCAGCAGGTCGGCGGTGGCGAACGCGGACGACGACAGGCCGACGACGACCAGCGTCTCGCGGAGCGTGAAGCCGCCCAGCTCCCGGGTGACCCCGAAGAGCACCAGCACGGTAACGACGTCGAACACGGTGGCGCCCATGTTGCCGACCAGGTCCACCACGAACGAGGTGCGGTAGGCCGCCTGCGACCGGGCCTGCGCCCCGAGCAGCGCCCGGTACGCCCGCAGCGCCCCCGTTTGCGTCCCCGGCTCAGCCACCCTGCACCACCAGCCGGTGCTCGGCCCGGCGCTGCACCAGCCGGCAGAGCGCCAGCAGCAGCACCGCCCAGCCGAGCTGGAGCCCGACCAGGCCGAGTTGGGTCGGCATCGGCTCCCGCTCGACCAGCACGTCGAGCGGGACCTGCAGCAGGCTGGGGAACGGGGTGGCGTACCGCAGGGTCGCCTCCAGCCAGCCCGGGAGGAAGCCGAGCGGGAAGTAGAGGCCAGCCAGCACGCCGGAGCCCAACGTCCAGAGGATCATCGGCCCGCGGACGTCCTGCAACCAGTACGCCGTCGCGTTGACAAGGTAACGGCAGGCGAAGCAGACCAGCACGGCGAGCAGCACGGAGAGCCCGAAGAGCGGCAGGGTGGCCCAGTGCCGGGGGAGATAGACCTCGAAGAAGAACGGGCCGATCACCACCGGCGGCAACAGCCGGGCCAGCGAGGCGAACCCGGCCCGGCCCAGGTCGGTGGCGAGGTAGCTGGTCACGGGGTGCACCGGGCGGAGCAGGTCGGCGGCGATCTCCCCGGTCCGGATCCGGTCGGCCAGCTCCGTCCAGCCCCAAATGGCGATCACCGCGAGCAGCCCCTGCCCGGCCCAGACGAAGGTGGCGAGCTGGGCCCGGTCGTAGCCGGCCACCGTGCCGGCCGCGCCGGCCACCGCGAGGAAGATGTAGCAGCGTAGGAAGCCGAAGACGGTGTTGGTGACGACGCCCGCCACGGCGGCCTGCCGGTAGGTGGCGTGACGCCGAAAGCCGGAGGCCACTATCGCGCCGAATGTCCGAAACCATCGGGTAACGTTTGGATCCGTGGGCGGTGCCACAGTGGCGGTGACAGAGCCCACGCCGCTACCCTCCTTCCGCAGCCACGACGTGCTGGACCGGGCGACTCTACCGGCACGTCGGGGCCCCAGCACGACAATTTCCAACGAGGTGACATCGCCGTGAGCGAGCGACGCGAGCCGGCCCCGGGGCCGCGCCGCGCGGGCGGCGACAGGGTCTCCCGATGAGCGGCTGGGACCGCTGGCGTGAGCTGGCCGAACCCTCCTGGGCTGCCGAGCCCACCCACGAGTGGCGTCCGCAGTTCCCCGGGCAGCGCTATCCGGGTGACATCGGCCTCGATCACCTCACCCCGCCCGCGCCGCGCGGCCGGGCCGCCGTGGTCGGCCGGGCCGAGGTGCACCCGGTCAGCCCGGCATCGGGGGGCGAGGACCCGTACCCGGTCAGCCCGGCCGGACCCGACGACCTCGACCGGCGACGCGGCGCATACCCGGTCAGCCCGGCCGGACCCGACGACCTCGACCGGCGACGCGGCGCATACCCCGTCAGCCCGGCCGGACCCGACGACCTCGACCGGCGACGCGGCGCATACCCCGTCAGCCCGGCCGGACCCGACGACCTCGATTGGCGGCGCGGCGGGCGGCCGGGCGGGCCCGCCGAGGACGGGCGGTGGGCCGATGACGGTTCCCGGTCCGGCGGGCGTGGCGATCGGTTCGACCAGCGGTGGGTGCGTCCCGAATCGGCGCGGGGGACGGCCCCGCACCGGCCCGTCTCCCCCGCCCCGGAGCCCGGCTGGGTGCCGGAGCCGGACGAGCACCCGCATCACGCACCGCCGCGACCGGGCCGGCCGGAGCAGCGCCGCGGGCCGGCGGACGGGCGGACCGGTCTACCGCCGCACGGCCCGGCGGACCGGCGCGAGCCGGCGTTCGACGGCCGGCGGGACCCGGCGTTCGACGGCCGGCGTGATCCGGCGTTCCAGGATCGCCGGGAGGCCGGGTTCGGTGGCGGGCGCGAGGCCGCCTTCGACGGGCGGCGGGATCCGGCCTTCGACGGGCGGCCGGATCGGCGGGAGGCCGACCTGGGGCGTCCGGCCGACCGGCGCGACCAGGAAGTGCCCGGTCGGCGGGACCAGGGCTTCGATGGCCGCCGCGATGCCGGGGTGGCTCGCCCGACGGACCGCCGGGACCAGGACTTCCGCCAGCCGGGCGACCGGGGCTACGACGGGCCGCCGCGCGGCGAGCCGGGCCGGGGTCACGACGGACCGCCACGCCGGGAGCCGGACCGGGGTCATGACGGACCGCCGCGCCGGGAGGCTGCCGCGCGCGCCGAGACCCACCCGGACGCGCCCGAGGCCGGGCGCCGGCCGGTGGACCCGTACCGCGCCGAGCCCGGCCGGTACGGCGAGTCGCGTCCCGCCGCGTTCCGGCCCGACGAGCGGTGGGCGGGCCAGCGCCACCCGGGCGACCGCGCCCGCCCGCACCACGAGGAGTGGCCGGTCGTCGAGCGGCGGCCGCGCACCGAACCGGCCGCGTACCGGCCCGACGAGCGGCACCGGCCCCCGGTCGACCGGCCCGGGCCGGACGGCCGCCCCGCCCGGCCCGTGGACGAAGCGGCGCGCTACGACGGGCGTCGCCCCGATGTGCCCGGCCCGCGGCCGGACTTCGTCGGCCCCCGCCCGGACTCGGGGCGTCCCCGGCCGGAACCGGTAGACGGCCGACCCGAACCGGCGCGTCCACGGCCCGAGTTCGACGGTCCGCGCCCCGAGTCGGTCGGGCCACGGCGCGAGTCGGTCGGGCCACGGCCGGAATCCGTCGGGCCCCGACCCGGGTCCAACGGTCCTCGCCCGGAGTCGGTTGGGCCACGGCCGGAGCCCGTCGAGCCACGGCCGGAATCCGTCGGTCGCCGGCCGGACTCTGTCGGGCCCCGACCCGAGTCCGTCGGACCGCGGTCCGAGTTCCGGGCGCGACCGGACGGGTGGCAGGGTCGGCCGGGCGAGCCCGGACCGGCCCGGCCGGGCGACGGCTGGCGACCGCCGGTCGAGCCGGCCGCACGTACCCGCCCGGACGAACTCCGGGACCGGCCGGCGCGCCCGGACGAGGCCAGGCAGCAGCCCCAGCCCGGCGCGCGCCCGGAACAGGGACGCGAGGCAGCCGCGCCGGCCGCCCCGACCCGCCCCGGAGAGCGGCAGGTTCGGCCGATGGTGCCGCCCCCGCCGCGCACCGAGGACGCCCGCCCGCGGCCCATGCCGCCGACGCGGCCGGACGAACCGCGTCAACCGGCGATGCCGGCCCCGCCGACCCGGCCCGACGAGATGCGGCGCCCGCCGGTGGAGCCGGCGACCCGACCGGACCCGAACCGACCGGTCCCGGACCGGGCGGCACCCACCTCGGGCGCGACGGTGTCGGGCGCGCCGATCGTCAACGCGCCCGTCTCCGGCATGCCCGTGTCGAGGCCACCCGTCTCGCGACCGCCGGTCTTCGACGCGCCCGTGCCCAGCCGACCGGTGTCCGGCGCACCGGTGTCCGGCGCCCCCATCTCCGGGCCACCCGTCTCGCGACCGCCAGTCTTCGACGCGCCCGTGCCCAGCCGACCGGTGTCCGACAGACCGGTTTCCGGCGCGCCCATCTCCGGGCCGCCCGTCTCCGGACCGCCCGTCCCCGGCACGCCCATCTCCGGACCGCCTGCCTCCGGAGTACCCGTCCCCAGCACGCCCGTTTCCGGACCGCCCGCCTTCCCGGGCGACCGACCGGTGTCGGGCGACCGGTCCGACCGGCCGGCGGGACCGGAGGCGGTGGGGCCACCCACCTATCCGGCCGAGCAGCCGCCGGTGGACCGCCGCTCCGACCGCCCGGCCGCACCGGAGGCTTCGGCCGGCGCACCTCCCGCCGCCGACCTGCGCGTCGAGTTCCAGCCCGGACCCGCCGACTCCACGCCGCGGCCCGGCCCCGACCGCCCGACTCCGGCCGACCTCGGCGAGCCGGCGGGGCGGACCGAGCCACCCCCGGATGTCCCGCCGCGCCCGGCCCGACCCGCGCCGCCCGCCTACCCCGGCCCCGGTGTCACCCGGCCGGAGCACAGCGCCGGCCCGACCACGCCCGCCGAGGACTCCCGGCCGCCCAGCGCCGCCGGTCCGACCACGCCCCACGTGGGCACCCGACCGGCGGACGACGGCCGCTCGACCACGGTGGCCGGCCCCGGCTCGCCGGACGGAAGCGACCAAGCCTCCGCACCGGTCACCTCCGACGGGCAGGGTGGGCGTTCCGAGGTCGACCGGCCGGCGGCCGCGCGGCCCGCCGAGCCGGTGGACGGTGGCCCGGACGCCTGGTTCCGGGCGAACGAGCCGGTGTCGCCGGCCGCTCCGACGGAGGCGTCCGCCCCGGCGCGCGCTGCCGAGCCGATGTCCGCCGGGTCGGTCGATCCCGCGCCCACACGACCGGTCAGCGCGCCGCCCGCCAGCCTGCCTGCCGACCAGGGCCCCGTCGATCCGGGCCGGCCGGTCGACGCGCCCACCGCGGCCGGTTCGCCGGCCGAGCGGATGCCGCAGCCGTCCGCCCCGGCGCTCGACGCCCCGGACGACGCCCCGGGACCCGACGCGACCGCCACCCGGCCGGCGCCGGAGCTGTCCGGCCCGGCGCGCGATGCTCAGGTGGCGTCCCGTCCGGCGGCAGCGGCACCCGAGCCGGAGCGTTCCGCCGCCGCCCCCGGCGCCCAGGCGGGGTCGCACCCGCGAGCCACCCGGTCGTCGGAATCGTCCGCGCCCGCCACGATCGAGCCGGACACCACGGCAGCCGACGCCCGACCCGTCTCCGGACCGCCCGGACCGGCGCCCGACGCGCCGGAGACGAGCAGGCCGCCGGTCCCGGCCCGGCAGCCCACCGATCCCGATTCACGGGCACCGGCCGCCACCCCGAACGCGACCGCCGCCCCGGTGACGAGGGAGCACGCGCCGACCGAAGCCGAGGTGCCGGCCCGGGCGTCCACTCGGGACGCCCCGACCTCCGATGTCGTCCCGGCCGCTACGCCGCACCCGTCAGCACCGGCCGAAGTGGCGCCACCGGCGGCCCACCCGGCCTCCGAGGTCGCCCCAGCCCCTACGCCGCGCCCGCCGGCCCCGACCGAAGTGGCGGCACCCGCGGCCCACCCGACCCCCGAGGTCGCCCCAGCCCCTGCGCCACACCCGCCCGGTCCGGCCGAAGTGGCGGCACCGGCAGCCCACCCGACCTCCGAGGTCGCCCCGGCCGCTGCGCCGCACCCGCCGGCTCAGGTCGACGTGCCGGCACAGGCGGCCCCGCCGCGGGAGGCCGCCGCACCGGCAGCCACCTCGGACGAGACCCCCGCGACCGCCAACGCCGCGCCGGCCGCGCCGGAGCCGACCCCCGGCCCCGACCAGCCACGTCCCGTCCCGGCTCCGCCGGCCGCACAGAAGGCACCGCCCACGGCCGAAGGGGCGGCCGACTCCACCCCGACCGGGGAGGCTCCCGCCACGCCGACGGCCGGACCGGCCGACCCGGGCGCGGCCGAGCCGGATGCCGGCACCGAGCTGCGGGAGGCCCGCCCGGCGGACCCGGAGCAGGCCCTCGCCGCCATCCGCTGGCGGCTGAATCCCGAGACTCTCCGCGAGGAGGCCCCCGATGCCCCGGCGCTGCGCGAGATCCGGGACGGCCTCACCGCCAAGCTCGGCAGCGCGCTGGACAACCGCAGCCGGGCCCGGCTGCTCAGCCTGCGCTCGGTGGCGTCCCGCATCCTCGGCGACCTGGACGACGCGCTGGCCGACGCGCGGCTGGCCCTCACGTACGCGGAGGCCACCGGCGAGTTGCGGCGGACCTCGCTGGCCCGCGCCCGGCTGGCGGAGGTGCTGCGCTGGCGGGGCGAGCACCCGGAGGCCGACCGGCTCTTCGCCGAGGCCAACTCGCCGGAGCTGCCCCACCGGCTGCGCGCGGTGCTGCACGAGCACGCCGGCCGTTCCTGCTACGACCAGGGCCGGCTGACCGAGGCGTGCCTGCACTTCGAGCGGGCGCTGGACCTGCGGCAGGGTGAGGACGCGGAGTTGAACGCGCGGACCACGCTGGCGCTGGACGCGGTCGCCGAGCGGGCCGTGACCGGCGGGTTCGGGCCGAAGCCGCGCAGCCGGGAGGCGCTGCTGGGCGGCGAGCGGCACCCGGTGCCGACCTTCGACGAGGAGCAGGAGCTCTGGGGGTACGCGGACGCCGAGGGCGAACTGGTGATCGAGCACCGGTACGCCGAGGTGCAGCCGTTCCGGGAGGGCCTGGCGTGGGTGCGCCGCCCGGAGGCGTCCCGCTGGGCGCTGATCGACACGACCGGCGCGGCGCTGATCGAGGCGAACAACGGCTACCGGGCGGTGGGCTCGTTCTCCGAGGGGCTGTCCTGGGTGTCCATGGACGGCAAGGGCCGGTGGATGGCGGTCGACCCGACCAACATCGTGAAGATCCCGCCGGGCTTCGAGGACGTCCGGCCGTTCCGGGGCGGCCTGGCGGCGGTCCGGCAGAACGGCGGCTGGGGCGCGGTGGACCGGACCGGCCACGTGGTGGTGCCGACCCGGTACCACCGTCTGACCACGGCACTGGCCGACGGCCGGTCCGTGGACGGCTTCACCGAGGACGGGCTGGCCGTGGTGGAGCTGGCTGGTCGCCGGGGCGTGGTGGACCGGACCGGCCGGGTGCTGGTCGCGCCGGCGTACCCGACGTTGGTGGTGCACCCGGTGGCGTTCCTGTTCGGCGACGAGTCGGGCCGGTGGGGCGCGCTGGACCGGCGGGGCGAGCCGCTGATCGACCCGGTGCACCGGAGCCGGGACGCGGTGGTCGCGGAGATCGACCGGCTCCTCGCCGACACCAGCCCGGTGCTCTGACGCCCGGCGTCACGCCCGGGGCGGCGGCCCCAGCAGTTCGATGCCGTTGCGGGCGGCGGCGTGCCCGAGCGCGGCCGGGTCGACGGGCCCGGGGTCGGGCAGCCGGCGTTCCAGCGCGGGCAGGCCGGCCTCGGCGGCGAACCGCTCGAATCCGGTCGGGGTGGTGATCTGGAGGGCGCGCAGCGGCTCGTCGGGGCCGACCACGAAGCTGTGCGGCAACCCCACCGGGAGCAGCACGAAGTCGCCCGGGCCGGCGGTGAAGCTCTCCCCGTCGCAGTGGAACCGGGCGGTGCCGGCGAGCAGGTGGAACATCTCGTCCTCGACGTGGTGCCGGTGCAGCGGCGGGGCGAAGCCGGGCGGGTTCACGAACTCGGCGACGGTCAGCCGGTCCCGGGTGTGCCGGCCGCCCGCCTTGATGGTGCACAGGCTGCCGAGGAACCAGTACGCCTCGCCGTCGTCAGGGCGGAGCAGGTAGGGGCGGACGGACATGGGACGCCTCCCCGTGCGGTTTGGATGGATGGACCAATATTCGATAGCCAAGAGTTCAGTGAATATGTTGTTAGTATCGCGATGTCATGGCTGGAGTCAAGGACGGAAAACCGACCCGCCCCTACCGCTCGGCGGTGCGGGAGGAGAGCGCCCGGCGCACCCGTCAGGCGGTGGTGCGCGCGGCGACCGAACTCTTCGTCACGCGCGGCTATGCCGCGACGTCGCTGGCCGACGTGGCCGTCGCCGCCGGGGTGGCCCGGCCCACGGTGTTCGCCGCGTTCGGGTCCAAGGCGGCGCTGCTGCGCCAGGTGCTCGACGAGGCCCTCGCCGGCGACGACGAGCCGGTGCCGGTGGCCGAGCGGCCGTGGTTCCGGCCGGTGTGGGACGCGCGGACCCAGGGCGAGGTGCTCGACGCGTACGCCGGGGTCTGCACTCTGATCGGCGGCCGGGCCGCCGGCGCGTTCGAGACCGTGCGGCGCGCGGCGGACGAGGCGCCCGAGGTGGCCGAGCTGTGGGAGACCCTGCTGCGCAACCGCCGAGCCGGCGCCCGCATGGTGGTCGACCGGCTGGTGGCCGTCGACGGGCCGCTGAAGTCCGGCGCCGACACCGGGCGCGCCGTCGACGAGCTGTGGTTCTACAACGACCCGGCGCACTACGCCGCGCTCGTGCACCGGTGTGGCTGGACCGAGGAGAGCTTCCGGCACTGGCTCGCCGCCCGCATGCGCGACGCCCTGCTGCCCCGCTGAGCGTCACACCCCGTCGCGCCGCGCGCCGACCATGATCGGGCGGGGCTAGGGTCGGGGCATGGAATTCCGACACCTAGGCCGCTCGGGCCTACTGGTCAGCGAGATCTCGTACGGCAACTGGATCACCCACGGGTCGCAGGTCGAGGAGGAGGCCGCCACCGCCTGCGTGCGGGCCGCCCTGGACACCGGCATCACCACCTTCGACACCGCCGACGTCTACGCCGGCACGAAGGCCGAGGAGGTGCTCGGCCGCGCCCTGAAGGGCGAGCGGCGCGAGGGGCTGGAGATCTTCACCAAGGTGTACTGGCCGACCGGGCCGGGCCGCAACGACCGGGGCCTGTCCCGCAAGCACATCCTGGAGTCGATCAACGGCTCGCTGCGCCGCCTGCAGACCGACTACGTGGACCTCTACCAGGCCCACCGCTACGACTACAGCACCCCGCTGGAGGAGACGATGGAGGCGTTCGCCGACATCGTGCACTCCGGCAAGGTGCACTACATCGGCGTCTCGGAGTGGAATGCGTCGCAGATCCGCGAGGCCCACGCGCTCGCCCGCGAGCTGCGCATCCCGCTGGTCTCCAACCAGCCGCAGTACTCGATGCTGTGGCGGGTCATCGAGGCCGAGGTCATCCCCACGAGTGAGGAGCTGGGCGTCGGCCAGATCGTCTGGTCGCCGATGGCCCAGGGCGTGCTCTCCGGCAAGTACCTGCCGGGCCAGCCGCCGCCGGCCGGTTCCCGCGCCACCGACGAGAAGTCCGGCGCGGGCTTCATCGCCCGGTTCATGACCGACGAGGTGCTCACCCGGGTGCAGCGGCTCAAGCCCCTGGCCGAGCAGGCCGGCCTGACCATGCCGCAGCTGGCCATCGCCTGGGTGCTGCAGAACCCGAACGTCTCCTCGGCGATCGTCGGCGCGTCCCGGCCGGAGCAGGTGCACGACAACGTGAAGGCGGCGGGTGTGAAGCTCGACGCCGACCTGCTCAAGGCGATCGACGAGATCGTCGAGCCGGTCACCGAGCGGGACCCGGCGAAGACCGAGAGCCCGGCGCAGCGTCCGTGACGCTCTCCCCGGGCCGGCGCCACCACCGCGCCGGCCCGGGGCCCCACGGAGGTACGCGCACCCCGGAGCGCCCCGCCGCTGCGCGGCGGCTCCCGGAGCCGGAGTGTCAGCCCCGCCAGAAGCGGATCAGCTCGAGCCCGAGGACGTAGAGCTGAGGCGGCAGCCCGAGGAAGTCCGCCACGTCGAAGACCGCGCCGAAGAACACGTTGCCGATCCGCGGGCTCCACAGCAGCGCGAACAGCAGGATGAAGCCGTACGGGGCGAACAGGTCGTACATCCGCCGGTACTCCGGGCTCAGCCACGGCTGGATCATGTTGCCGCCGTCCAGCCCCGGCACCGGCAGCAGGTTGAGCACGCTGGCGGTGAGCTGGAGGAACGCCAGCAGCCCCACACCGGCCCAGAACTCCGTCGGGCCGCCCACGTCCGGGCGGATCCGCACGGCCAGCACCAGCAGCAGGGCGAACAGCACGTTGGTGGCCGGCCCGGCCAGGCTGACCAGGGTGTGCCGCAGGCGACCCGGGATGGCGTGCCGGTCCACCCAGACCGCGCCGCCGGGCAGGCCGATGCCGCCGAGCAGCACCACCACCACCGGCAGCACGATGGACAGCAGCGGGTTGGTGTACTTCAGCGGGTTCAACGTCAGGTAGCCCCGGTGCGCGATGTCCCGGTCCCCCGCCCGGTACGCGACCAGGGCGTGGGCGTACTCGTGCAGGCAGAGCGAGACCAGCCAGCCGGAGACGACGAAGAGGAAGACGTCGAACCGGACGCTGCCGAACCGGTTCCAGGCCATCACCCCGCTGGCCACGAAGAGCGCGACCAGGGCCAGGAAGATCGCACTGGGCCGGAACGCCGCCCGGGGCACCCCGAGCACCAGCGGGTCGCGCGGGCGGTCGTAGCTCGTCATTCGGCCGGGGGCAGCAGGCTCATGCGGTATTCCACCCGGTCGTCCTCGACGAGCGCGACGGAGGTGACGCCGGACGCCGCGAGCTCCCGCCAGGCCTGGCCGATCCACGACTCGGCGTCCGCCTGGCTGGGGAACGACTCACCCGGCCCGTCGACCGAAGCGCCGTTCGTGCCCTCGTACCGCCAGCTCCACGCCATGCCGCGTCTCCCCTCGCCGCCGTCGCCCTGGGACGGAAACCCCCGCAAGCCTAGTCGGCCGGACGCGGGACGGCCCGGCCGCCATGGATCATGCCCACCGCCCGGCCGGTACGGTGGCGCGGTGCTGACTCAAGGAGTGATGCTCAGCGACCGCTATCGGCTGGGCGAACGCATCGCGACGGGCGGCATGGGGGCCGTCTGGAAGTGCACCGACACCCTGCTGGGCCGCGAGGTCGCGGTGAAGGTGCTGCTGCCCTCGCTGGTCGCCGACCCCGAGTTCACCACCCGCTTCCACGCCGAGGCCCGGATGCTGGCCGCGCTGCGCCACCCCGCCATCGTCCAGGTGCACGACTTCGGCTCCGCGACCGTCGCCGACGGCAGCCAGGTCAGCTACCTGGTGATGGAGTACGTCGACGGCGAGCCGCTGGTCACCTGGATCCGGCGCGCCGGCCGGCTCGACCCGGCGTCGACCATGTCGGTGGTGACGCAGGCCGCGCACGCGCTGCACGCCGCGCACCTCGCCGGGATCGTGCACCGCGACGTGAAGCCCGGGAACCTGCTGGTGAAGCGGGACGGCACGGTGGTGCTGGTCGACTTCGGCATCGCCCGGGCCAGCACCATGGCGGGTATCACCGCCGCGCACATGGTGCTCGGCACCGCCTCGTACATGTCGCCGGAGCAGGCCGCCGGCCAGCCGGTGTCGCCGGTCACCGACGTCTACGCGCTCGGCGCGGTGGCGTACTACTGCCTGGCCGGGCGGCCGCCCTTCGAGGGCGACAACCCGCTCCAGGTGGCCATGCGGCACGTCCAGGACGAGCCGCCGCCGCTGGTGGGCACGCCGCCGGCGGTGGTCGAGGTGGTTGGCCGGGCGCTGGCGAAGCGGCCGGCCGACCGGTTCCCGAGCGCGCTGGCCCTGGCCGAGGCCGCTCAGGACGCCCGGGACGCCACCCTCGCCGCCCTTCCTGTCCCGCCGCGCCCGCCGTGGGCGGTCGCCGGGCCCGCCGTGCCCGGGCCGGCCGTCCTGCCGGCGCCGCCGCCGGCCGAGAACCGGACCGGGGGTACGCCGCCCGCCGGCCAGCCACCGGCCGCGTCTCCGGCCACCCCGCCTCCCGCCGCCGCCCGCGACGGCGCCGGGGCGTCAACCGGTGCGGGCTCCGCTGTGCCGTTCGGGCCCGGCACACCGCCCGCGGCCGGGCAGCCCGGCGCGGGCGGCCCGGGTCAGCCCCCGGCCGGGCCCGTCTGGTCGGTCGGGGTCGCGCAGCCCGGCCCGCCGCCCGGCGGGTACGGCCCGGTGCAGGAGCGGCACGCCGGGTCGGGTGTGCCGCCGACGCGGGAGGAGGCGACCGGGCGCCGGGGCCGGGTGCTGGCGCTGACCGGGGCGGCCGGCGTCGTGCTGGTCGCGGTGGTGACCGCGGTGGCCGTGGCGGCGCTGCGCTCCCCCGACGGCACGGATCCGGGGCACCCTCCGGCCGCGCTGGCCGGGGAGTCCGCGTCGGCCGACCCGGCGCAGCCGGAACCGCGGGCCACCGCCACCGCCGGCCAGCCGACGCCGAGCCGTACCGGGCGGCCGGGTCGGTCGCCGTCGGCCACGCCGAGCCGCCCGGCGGCGGACGCCGGCGCCCCGTCGACCGGTGGCCCGGCGGCGACCACCGGCGCGCCCGCGCCGACCGGGGGCACCACCGCCCCGCAGAAGCCCAACCCGTACACCGCGGGACAGGCGTGCGGCGGCGGCTACCAGGTGGTCGACTCGGCGACGCTGACCGCCGGCGGGGTACGCCAGGGGCGGGTCTACCTGCTCTACCACGCCGGCAGCGGCACCAACTGTGTGGTCACCCTCAAGGACACCGACGTCGGGCGGGTCACCACGGTGACCGCGTACCTGGAGGTGCAGGGCAAGGCGCGGCAGACCGAGAGCGGCGGTTACCAGTACTACGCCGGGCCGGTGCGGGCGAACGCCGCCGGGGTCTGCGTGAAGTGGGGCGGGTCCGCGGGCGGGGCCTCCTACGCCAGCCCGTTCGAGCACTGCGACTGAGCCACCGGGCCGGCGGGCGGCGACCCGCCGGACGGCTTTAAGGTACGGGCATGTCCGTTGACGGGTGGAACACCCTCCTGGTGCTCGGCGGTATCCGCTCCGGCAAGTCGGAGTTCGCCGAGTCGGTGGTCGCCGAGGCGCCCACGGTCCGGTACGTGGCCACCGCCCCCGAGGGGGACCCGGAGGACACCGAGTGGGCGACCCGGCTCGCGGCCCACCGGGCCCGCCGGCCGGGCAGCTGGACGACCGAGGAGACCGCGGCCGACCCCGGCCGGCTGGCCGAGGTGATCGCGGCGGCCGGGCCGAACGAGACGCTGCTCGTCGACGACCTGGGCGGCTGGGTGACCGTGCTGCTCGACCCGGCCCACCAGCCGGCCGACGACACGGCCACCATCGCCGAGCTGGCCGCGGCGATCCGGGCCAGCGCCGCCCGGCTGGTGCTGGTCAGCCCGGAGGTGGGCCTGTCCCTGGTGCCCACCACGCCACTGGGCCGGGCGTTCACCGACGCGCTGGGCGCGACCAACCGGGCGGTCGCCGACGCCTGCGACGCCGTCGCGCTGGTGGTGGCCGGGCAGACCGCCTGGCTGAAGCGGGGCGCTCCGGCGCAGCCGGCCGGACCCGCGCCGGCCGGCCCCGGCCGAGCGGGCGCCCCGGCGCCGGTGACCGGCGCGCCCGACGAGGCGCTGCCCGAGGTGCTCACCCCGGCGCCGGCCGCACCGGCCCCGGCGCCGGGCGGCGCGACCGGCCCGGCCGACTGGGCCGCGCCCACCATGGCGCTGCCGATGGTCGCCACCGGCCTGGTCATCCAGCCCGGCATGGAACTGCCGATGCCCGACGACTACACCGGCCCGCAGGCGGTCGACCGGCTCGCCACCCTGGACATCCCCGGCGCCGGGCTCGGCGTGCTGGAGCGGGTGGTCGGCTTCGCCGGCGCCACCCAGGGCACCGCGACGCCGACGCCGTGGGCTTCGGTCCGGGTGCTGCTGCTGCACGGCGACCACGAGGGTGGGGCGTCGGCCGGCGCGGCGCCCGGCGAGTCGGCCCGCCGCGCCCGGCAGGCCCGCGCGGGCAAGGGGCCGCTGGCCCGGCTGGCGGCCGAGAGCGGGGCGAGCCTCCAGGTGGTCGAGACCCCCACCTCCGCGCCGATGGAGGACGGGCCGGCGCTCACCGCCGAGCAGGTCGAGTCGGCCCTGCGCTACGGCTGGCGGCTCGCCGAGCAGGCCGCCGACGCGGGCGTACAGCTGCTGGTGCTGGCGGCGTGCGGGGCCGGCACCGAGGCGGCCGCCGCGGCGGTGCTGGCGGCCACGGCCGGCGCGGAACCCCCGGCGGTCCTCGGCCGGGTGGTCACCGAGCACGGCGAGTACGACGACGCCGCCTGGATGGTCCGCTGCGCGGCCGTCCGGGACGCGCTGCACCGCACCCGGCGGTCCCCCCGGGAAGCCAAGGACGTGCTCGCCGAGCTGGGCGGCGGCGACGTGGCGGTGGCCACCGGCGTGCTGCTCGGCGCGACCGCCCGGCGTGTCCCGGTGCTGCTGGACGGGCCGGTCGGGGTGGCCGCCGGCATGGTCAGCCGCGACCTTGCCGGGCAGGCCCGGCACTGGTGCCTGCTGCCCGACCACGGCGGCCGGCCCGGGGTGCGGCTCGCCGCCGACGTGCTGGGCCTGACCCCGCTGCTGGACCTGCGGCTCGACCTGGGCGAGGGAGCGACCGCGCTGGCCGCCCTGCCGCTGCTGCGCTCGGCCCTGGCGCTCGCCGCCGGCCTGCCCGTGCACCCGTCGCTGAGCGGCGGCGACGACGAGGACTTCGCCGAGCCCGAGCCGGCCGGCCCGGGTCCGACCAGCACCGAGCCCGAGCCGCGGTTCGCCGAGCCGGAGCCGGCCGGGCCGGGGCCGACCAGCACCGAGCCCGAGCCTGCCGGCCCCGAGCCCGAGCCGCGGTTCGCCGAGCCCGAGCCGGCCGGGCCGGGGCCGACCACGATCGAGCCCGACGAGCCGGTCGCCCCCGGCCGACGTGCCGACTGAGTTCCGGCTCGCCGACGGGATCCGGCTGGCGCTCACCACCTTCACCACGGCGCCGGTGCGCGCCGGCCGGGTGGACCGGGCCGCGGCCGGCGCCGCCATGGCGCTCGCCCCGGCGGTCGGGGCGCTGCTCGGCGCGCTCCTCGGGGCGGTGCTGCTGCTCGCCGCGGCGGTCGCGCCCCCGCTGGTCGCCGCCGGGGTGACCGTCGCGCTGGGCGCGCTGCTCACCCGGGGCCTGCACCTGGACGGGCTGGCCGACACCGTGGACGCGCTGGGCTCCTACCGCCGCGGGCCGGCCGCACTGGAGATCATGAAGAAGCCGGACGTCGGCCCGTTCGGGGTGGTCGCGCTGGTGGTCGTACTCCTGCTCCAGGCCGCGGTGCTCGCGGAGCTGGCCGGGCGGTCCCGGCCGACGGCGCTCGCGGCGGTGGTCGCCGCGACGGCGGCCGGCCGGCTGGGCGTCGCGCTGGCCTGCCGGCGCGGGGTGCCGGCGGCCCGGTCGGAGGGGCTGGGCGCGCTGGTGGCCAGCACGGTGGGGCCGGTCGCGCTGGTGGCCGGCGCGGCCGCCGTGGCGCTGCTGGCCGTGCCCGCGGTGCCGGGCCGCCCGTGGCAGGGGCCGCTCGCCGTGCTCGCGGCGCTCGCCGTCGCGGCCGGGCTCCTCCGGCACCTGGTACGCCGCCTCGGCGGGATCACCGGCGACGTGCTCGGCGCCCTCGTGGAGATCGTCACCACGCTGTCCTACCTGGGACTGGTGCTGTCCGCCTGAGCGTCACCCGTCCGGGCGGGTAGCGTTCTCAGGCGAGGTGCACCGGCGCGGTCGAGGGGGACGGCATGCTCATCACGGACGACTTCCTGCCCGTACCGGTGCCGGAGTCGCTGGACGCGACCTACCTGGTGCCGATCGTCGGCCTGCCGAAGGTGAGCCCGAAGACCGCGGTGGAGGGGCTGGCCGGCCGGCTCGCCGAGCCGGTGCACGGGCTGGCCAAACAGATGCTGGACAGCCCGCTGATGACCGTGGACACCCGGCCGGTCAGCGAGTTCCCCGAGCTGCCGCCGGACCTGCTCACCGCGTTCGGGGCGACCGAGGCGCAACTGGCCCGGCTGGCCGCCGCCACGCACCTGGTGGTGGTGCAGGCCGAGTACCGGCCGGGCTGGCCGCCGGCGCACGAGTGGGCGGCCCGTGCGGTGGCCGCGGCGGTCGCGGAAACGGTCGACGGGGACGTGGTGGACGTCTTCGGGCTCCAGTTCCTCGACCCGGCGGCCGCGCTGCGGTCGCTCCCCGACGAGCAGGGCCGGATCCGGCTGGTCGACTGGGTGCTGGTGCCGTACTCGTCGGACACCGACGGGCTCTGGTTCACCACCAAGGGGCTGCGCCGTTTCGGGCTGCTGGAGCTCCAGGCCCAGGGCGTGCCGGACCACCTCACCCGGGCCTGGGGCGCGGTGATGACCGGGGCCGCCCGGCGGCTGCTGCGGGACTGGACCGAGGGGCTGGCCGGCGAGGAGGTGCCGGCGTTCGTGCAGCTCCCGGTGCTGGCCACGGTGACCGGGCACGACATCGCGGTAGCGTACGGCAATCCGGAGCAGCACGGCGCGACGGCGCCGGTCCTGCTGCGGCTGGAACTGGACCCGGCGACCGACCCGGACGCCGACTCGTTCCTCACCCTCAACCCGCCGCCCGGGCACCCGGGCCCGCCCGGCCGCTACTTCGCCGCCGCCTGCGCGACCCTGTTCAACGGCATCCAGCCCGACATCCGGTATGCCCGCTCGGGCGACGCGATGAGCCGGGCGATCGCCACCGCCCGGGAGGGGCTGGACGACATCCGGGCCCGTTTCCTCGCCGGCCTGCTCCCGGCCGAGAGCCAGCTCGTGGTCAAGTACGGCCTGCCCGGCGACGACGGCCCCGAGTACGTCTGGGCCGGGGTGACCTCGTGGGACACCCCGATGCGGATCGTCGGCGCGAGCGCCAGCGACGCCGCCGGCGACCCGACCGTCCGGATCGGCGCCCCCGTGGTGGTGGAGGCCGCCGACGTCGTCGACTGGGCCCTCCTCGACGCGACCGGCGTCATCGAGGGCGGCTGGACCCAGGCCGTCCTCGACGCCGGCGAACCCCCGACCAACGACTCCTGACCGTCGCCCCCGTCGGTCAGCGGACGGAGGGCTGGACGAAGGGCGGGCGGGTGAGGCGCATCTGGGCGCGGCGGCCCCGGATGTCCACCTCCAGCACCTCGCCGTCGGGAAGCTTCGGGTCGGTGTCGACCAGGGCCAGGGCGATGCCCTGCTTCCTGGTCGGGCTGAAGGTGCCGCTGGTGACGACACCGACCTGCTTGTCGCCGGCGTACACGGCCATGCCGGGGCGGGGAATGGCCCGGTCGACCGCCTCCAGGCCGCGCAGCGTACGGGCGGGGCCCGCGGCCTTCTCGGCCAGCAGCACGTCCCGGCCCCAGAAGGCCGGCTTGTCCCAGCCGACCGCCCAGCCGGAGCGGGCCTGCACCGGGGTGATGTTCAGGGAGAGGTCCTGCCCGTGCAGCGGGTACCCCATCTCGGTGCGCAGCGTGTCCCGCGCGGCCAGGCCGCAGGCGCGCAGCTCGTACGCCGCACCGGCGGCGAACAGCGCGTCCCAGACGGCGAGCGCGTCGCCGGCCGGCACGACCAGCTCGTAGCCGAGCTCGCCGGTGTAGCCGGTGCGGCAGACGGTCAGCTCGATGCCCTCCAGCGAGGCGGTCGAGAAGCTCATGTAGTCGTGGTCGGTGGGCAGGCCGAGCGCGCCCAGCAGCTCGGCCGAGCGCGGCCCCTGGACCGCGAGCACCGCGTACGCCTCGTGCTCGTCGGTGACGGCCACGCCGTCGGGCGCGGCGGCGCGCAACCGGCGGACCACCTCGGCGGTGTTCGCCGCGTTCGGCACCAGGAAGACGTGGTCCCCGGCGTGCAGGTAGGCGATGATGTCGTCCACCACGCCGCCGGTGGCGTCGTCGCAGCAGAGCGTGTACTGGGCCTTGCCGGGCGCGATCCGGCCGAGGTCGTTGGACAGGCAGGAGTTCACGAAGTCCGCGGCGCCCGGCCCGGTGATCCGGGCCTTGCCCAGGTGCGAGACGTCGAAGACGCCCACCCCGGTACGCACGGCGGTGTGCTCCTTGAGCACGCCGCCGCCGACGTACTCCAGCGGCATCTCCCAGCCCCCGAAGGGGGCGAATTTCGCACCGAGCGCGGTGTGCCGCTCGTGCAACGGGGAACGACGCAGCCGGGTCTCGGCGGCGTCGGAGGTCACCTCGGTCATGGGTGGCAACTTACCGGCCCGTGACCCGGTGGTTAGCATCGGCGGGACCCCGGCTGCACGCCATCGGGTGCCGGCGGGATGTCCCGTCTGCACCCGTCGGCGGGACAGCCACGCGTCCGGCGGGTAGGTTCGCCGCCGGAGACCTTCATCGCCGGTACGCGACGCCGCGGCCGGCCCGGCCCGCCCGGAGTAGCTTTCGTGACATCGCCCCGCACCACCCTCAGCCTGGTCGACACCGACCCCGCCGAACTCGCCGTCGACGCGATCGTGATCGGCGTGCACAGCCAGACCACCGAGCAGGAGGCCGGCTCACCCGCCGGCGCCCTGCTGCTGGCCAGCGGCGCGGAGAGCATCGCCGCCGCGTTCGACGGCAAGCTGACCGAGACGCTGGCCCTGCTCGGCGCGACCGGCGGCCCCGGCGAGGTGATCAAGCTGGCCACGCTCGGCACGGTCACCGCCCCGGTGGTCGCCGCCGTCGGGCTCGGCCCCGAGCCCTCCGGCGCCGCCCCGGCCCCGGAGACCCTGCGCCGGGCCGCCGGCGCGGCGGTCCGCGCCCTGGCCGGCGCGTCCCGCGTCGCGCTCGCCCTGCCGCTGCCCGACGACGCCGACGCCCCGGCCGCGCTGCGCGCGGTCACCGAGGGCGCGCTGCTCGGCGGCTACCGGTTCGCCGGCTACAAGACCAAGCCCCAGCCGGCCCGGCGCGAGCCGGTGGCCGAGGTGCTGGTCGCGGTGCCGGACGCGGCCGACGCGACCGCCCAGGCCGAGGTCACCCGCGCGCAGGCGGTTGCCGGCGCGGTGCGGACCAGCCGGGACTGGGTCAACACCGCCCCGAACGAGCTGCGCCCGCCGTCGTTCGCCGAGGCCGTGGCCGCCGCCGCGCGGGAGGCCGGGCTCGGCGTCGAGGTGCTCGACGAGGCGGCGCTGGCCGCCGGTGGCTACGGCGGCATCCTCGCCGTGGGCCAGGGCTCGGAGGCCCCGCCGCGGCTGGTCAAGCTGACCTACACCCCGGAGGGTGGCGGCAACGGCAAGCGGGTGGCGCTGGTCGGCAAGGGCATCACCTTCGACACCGGCGGCATCTCGATCAAGCCGGCCCAGGGCATGTGGGAGATGAAGTCCGACATGGCGGGCGCGGCGGCGGTCGGCGCGGCCATGCTGGCGGTCGCGGCGCTCAAGCCGTCCGTCGCGGTCACCGGCTACCTGCCGATGGCGGAGAACATGCCGTCGGGCACCAGCTACCGGCCGGGCGACGTGATCACCATGTACAGCGGCAAGCGGGTCGAGGTGCTCAACACCGACGCCGAGGGCCGGATGATCCTGGCCGACGCCATCGCGCGGGCCTGCGAGGACGGCGCCGACTACCTCTTCGAGACCTCGACGCTGACCGGCGGCCAGGTGATCGCGCTGGGCAAGCGGATCGCCGGCGTGATGGGCACCCCGGAGCTGTGCGAGCGGGTGCGGGCCGCGGGTGACGCGACCGGCGAGCCGGCGTGGCCGATGCCGCTGCCGGACGACGTGCGCAAGGGCATGGACTCCGAGGTCGCCGACATCTCGCAGGTCAACGCCGGCATGGACCGGGCGGGCCACATGCTCCAGGGCGGCGTCTTCCTGCGCGAGTTCGTCAGCGACGACGTGGCCTGGGCGCACATCGACATCGCCGGCCCCGGCTACCACTCGGGCGAGGCGACCGGCTACTGGACCAAGGGCGGCACCGGCGTCCCGGTGCGCACGCTGCTGCACCTGGTCGACGACGTCGCCGCCAACGGCTGACCCGTCCACCACGCCGCAACGGGGCGCTCCCCTCGCAGGGGGCGCCCCGTCCGCGTGTCCGGGTCAGAACAGCTCGGGGCGGCGCTTGCGGCGCTCGTTGTAGTCGCGCATCCGCTGCGGGTAGCCCATCAGCCGGACGTCGTAGATCGGGACGGCGAGCCGGTGCGCGAACCGGCGGGCCTCCTCCGGCCCGCCGACCCGCCGCCGGGTCCACTCGCCGTCGTCGGCGATCAGCATGATCGTCGTCTCGGTGACCGTGGTCCGGGGTTCCAGGTACGCCTCGACACCCCGCCGGGTGCGGATGAAACTCTCAAGGTGGTCCAGATCGGCGCGTTCCGCGGTTCGGTCGCGGCTCACCGCACCCGCCTGCTTGCGTCGTCGGAACAGCGCCACCGACCCACTCCTCCCCGTCCGTCATCGAAGACGGTGCCAAGCGTACGTGTCACCGACGTGTCGTTGGGCACCTCGGTACGCGCTCCGACCCCGGTGGTGACAAGATGACCGAGGTGGGGTGTGCCTGTTACTCCGCCGTAACCCCCGATGCAGCGACGGGACCTGGGAGTTGGACGTGAGCGAGCCGAACGACGCAACCTTCGACATCGTCATCCTCGGAGGTGGTAGCGGCGGCTACGCGGCGGCGCTGCGTGCCGCCCAGCTGGACCTGTCCGTCGCCCTGATCGAGAAGGGCAAGCTCGGGGGAACCTGCCTGCACAACGGCTGCATCCCGACCAAGGCCCTGCTGCACGCCGCCGAGATCGCCGACCAGACCCGCGAGTCGGAGCAGTTCGGCGTCAAGGCCGAGCTGGTCGGCATCGACATGGCGGCCGTCAACTCGTACAAGGACGGCGTGATCTCCCGCCTCTACAAGGGCCTCCAGGGCCTGGTGGGCGGCTCCAAGAAGATCACCTTCGTGGCGGGCGCCGGCAAGCTGGTCG
Source organism: Micromonospora sp. NPDC023966 (assembly GCF_040639095.1). Classification (NCBI taxonomy): domain Bacteria; kingdom Bacillati; phylum Actinomycetota; class Actinomycetes; order Micromonosporales; family Micromonosporaceae; genus Micromonospora; species Micromonospora sp. NPDC023966. The sequence goes on from NZ_JBEZZJ010000006.1 coordinate 105,046, forward strand.
GGAAGAACGTCGTCGAGGTCGACGGCAAGCGCTACACCGGCCGCAACATCATCCTGGCCTCCGGCTCCTACGCGAAGAGCCTGCCCGGCCTGGAGGTCGACGGCGAGCGCATCATCACCAGCGACCACGCGCTGACCCTGGACCGGGTCCCCTCCTCGGCGATCGTGCTGGGCGGCGGCGTGATCGGCGTCGAGTTCGCGAGCGTCTGGAAGTCCTTCGGCGTGGACGTGACCATCGTCGAGGCGCTGCCCCGCCTGGTCGCGGCCGAGGACGAGGAGTCCTCGAAGGCGCTGGAGCGCGCGTTCCGCAAGCGGAAGATCAACTTCAAGGTCGGCAAGCCCTTCGAGAAGGTCGAGAAGACCGAGAACGGCGTCAAGCTGACCATCGCCGGCGGCGACACGGTCGAGGCCGAGCTGCTGCTGGTCGCCGTCGGCCGCGGCCCGACCACCGCCAACCTCGGCTACGAGGAGCAGGGCGTCAAGATGGACCGCGGCTACGTGCTGACCGACGAGCGGCTGCGCACCAGCGTGCCGAACGTCTACGCGGTCGGCGACATCGTGCCCGGCCTTCAGCTCGCCCACCGCGGCTTCCAGCAGGGCATCTTCGTCGCCGAGGAGATCGCCGGCAAGAACCCGGCCGTGATCGACGAGGCCGGCATCCCGCGGGTGACCTACTGCGACCCGGAGCTGGCGTCGGTCGGCCTGACCGAGGCGAAGGCCAAGGAGCAGTACGGCGCTGACAAGATCAAGACTTACAACTACAACCTCGGCGGCAACGGCAAGAGCCAGATCCTCAAGACCGCCGGGCACGTGAAGCTGGTCCGGGTCGAGGACGGCCCGGTGGTCGGCGTGCACATGGTGGGCGCCCGGGTCGGAGAGCTGATCGGCGAGGCGCAGCTCATCTACAACTGGGAGGCGTACCCGGCCGAGGTGGCGCAGCTCGTGCACGCCCACCCGACGCAGACCGAGGCCCTGGGCGAGGCGCACATGGCCCTGGCCGGCAAGCCGCTGCACTCGCACGCCTGATCACGACAACCGCGGCGTCCGGCGACGGGCGATGATCCCACCAGGGGAATGAAGGAGTCTGGAGAACATGCCGGTATCGGTCACCATGCCCCGGCTCGGCGAGAGCGTCACCGAGGGCACCGTCACGCGCTGGCTCAAGCAGGAGGGCGACACCGTCGAGGTCGACGAGCCGCTGCTCGAGGTCTCCACCGACAAGGTGGACACCGAGATCCCGTCCCCCGCGGCGGGCGTGCTGAGCCGGATCGTGGTCGGCGAGGACGAGACCGCCGAGGTCGGCAGCGAGCTGGCGGTCATCGCAGGTGAGGGGGAGGAGGCCGGCGCGGCCGCCCCGCAGCAGCAGGAGGCCCCGGCGGAGCAGGCCGAGCAGGCCGAGCAGGCCGCCGCCCAGCCGCAGGCCGAGGCGGAGCAGCCGGCCGTCGAGGAGCCGGCCCCGGCCGCCGCCGCGCCGTCGGGCGAGGGCACCCCGGTCACCATGCCGGCCCTGGGCGAGAGCGTCACCGAGGGCACGGTGACCCGCTGGCTCAAGCAGGTCGGCGACACCGTCGAGGTCGACGAGCCGCTGCTCGAGGTCTCCACCGACAAGGTCGACACCGAGATCCCGTCGCCGGTCGCCGGCACGCTGCTGGAGATCAAGGTCCCCGAGGACGAGACCGCCGAGGTCGGCGGCGTCCTGGCGATCGTGGGCGCCGCGGGCGCCGCGCCGGCCGCGGCGAAGCCGGAGCCGAAGCCCGAGCCCAAGGCCGAGGCGAAGCCCGAGCCCAAGCCGGAGCCGAAGCCCGTGCCGCAGCCGGAGCCCAAGGTCGAGGAGCCGACCCCGGGCCTGTCCTACAACGAGCCGGCCGCCGAGACGGAGCAGGCCGCGCAGCCGGCCAAGGTCGAGCAGGGCGCCCAGCCGGCCGCGCCGACCCCCACGCCGCAGCGGCCGACCGTTCCGGCCCAGGGCGGTGGCGAGGAGGGCGCCGGCTACGTGACCCCGCTGGTTCGCAAGCTGGCCGCCGAGCACGGCGTCAACCTGTCCTCGGTCAACGGCACCGGCGTCGGCGGGCGGATTCGCAAGCAGGACGTGCTGGAGGCGGCCGAGAAGGCGAAGGCCGCCCAGGCCGCGCCCGCCGCGCAGCCGGCCGCCGCGGCTCCGGCCCCGGCCCCGGCCAAGCCGGCCGCGAAGCCGCAGCCGAGCAGCAAGCGGGGCACCGTCGAGAAGCTGCCCCGGATCCGCAAGGCCATCGCCAACCGGATGCACGAGTCGCTGCACGAGATGGCGCAGCTGACCACGGTGATCGAGGTGGACGTCACCCGGATCGCCAAGCTGCGGGCCCAGGCCAAGGACTCCTTCCAGCAGCGGCACGGCGTCAAGCTGTCCTTCCTGCCGTTCTTCGCCCTCGCCGCCGTCGAGGCGCTCCAGTCCTACCCGATCGTCAACGCCCGGCTGGACCTGGCGGGCGGGACGATCACCTACCCGGACGCGGAGCACCTCGGCATCGCCGTGGACACCGAGCGCGGCCTGCTGGTGCCGGTCATCCACAACGCCGGTGACCTCAACCTGGGCGGCATCGCCAAGCGGGTCGCCGACCTGGCCGAGCGCACCCGGACCAACAAGATCAGCCCGGACGAGCTCGCCGGCGCGACCTTCACGCTGACCAACACCGGCAGCCGGGGCGCGCTCTTCGACACCCCGATCGTGCCGTCGCCGCAGTCGGCGATGCTCGGCACGGGTGCCGTGGTGAAGCGCCCGGTCGTGGTCAACGACCCGGAGCTGGGCGAGGTCGTCGCGGTCCGCTCGATGGTCTACCTGGCCATGTCGTACGACCACCGGCTGATCGACGGCGCGGACGCGGCCCGCTTCCTCGTCGCGGTCAAGGAGCGGCTGGAGGCCGGCAACTTCGAGGCCGAACTGGGGCTCTGACCCCCGGACCGAAGAGGGGGCGCGCGGCGAATGCCGCGCGCCCCCTCTCGTCGTTTCCGGGTCAGCCGCGCAGGTGCTCCTCGGAGACCTCCCAGAGCCGCTCGGCGGCCTCCGGGTCACGGGCGTAGGGGGCGTAGCCGGTGCGGGTGCCCGGCTGGTTGGGCCCGGCCTCCTGGCAGTCCTCGAAGTAGCGGCCGCCGACCCCGGCGACCAGCGGCGAGGCGGCGACCAGCACCGAGGTGGCCGCGCCCTGCTCGGGGCTCTTCCAGTACGCCGCTCCCCCGCCGCTCTGCGTGCGCATGCGGTCCAGCTCCTCCTCGCTGATGTAGCGCTGGAGGTTGGTCCGGATCGCGCCCGGCATCAGCGCGTTGGTGTAGATCCCGTCGTCGGCCCAGCGCCGGGTGGCGTCCACCGCGAAGAGCACGTTCGCGGTCTTGGACTGCCCGTACGCCTGCCACGGGTCGTACGGCCGCTGCCGGAAGTGGATGTCCTCGAAGACCACGGGCGAGCGCAGGTGGGCCGCCGAGCTGACCGAGACGATCTGCGCGCCCTCGGCCGCGGCGAGCGCCGGGCGCAGCCCGGTGGCCAGCGCGAAGTGCCCGAGGTGGTTGGTCGCGAACTGCATCTCCCAGCCCTGCTCGGTGCGCAGCTCCGGGGAGGCCATGATGCCGGCGTTGTTGACCAGCATGTGCAGCGGCCCGTCCCAGGTGCGGACGAAGGCGGCCACCGAGCCGAGATCGGCCAGGTCGAGCGGGGCCACCAGGATCCGGTCGTTGCCGGTGGTGCCGGTGATGTCGGTGGCGGCGCGCTGTCCGGCCTCAGTGTTGCGGACCGCGAGGGTGACGTCGGCCCCGGCGGCCGCGAGCGCGCGGGCGGTCTCCACGCCGATCCCGGAGGCGCCGCCGGTGACGACGGCCCGCCGACCGGTCAGGTCGAGGTCACGCACGACCTCCAGGGCGGTGGTCTCGCGGGAGAACGGGGTGCTGACGGGTGTACTGGTGGTCATGATCCATCCTTGTCGGCGACGGCACGGACCGGTGTCCGCCCGCTACGATGAGAAGCGGAGGATCCTCCGTTACGGCCGAGCCTAACCGGAGGAGACTCCGGTTGCCACTTCGGCCGGGCCTGTCTCCCGGTCGAGCCGAGGAGGAGACGTGCCCGACCGACCGCTGCGCGCCGATGCGCTGCGCAACCGGCAACGACTGCTGGACGCCGCGGTACACGCGTTTTCCCAGGCGGGCGCCGAGGTAACGCTGGACCGGATCGCCAAGGAGGCCGGAGTCGGCATCGGCACCCTCTACCGCCACTTCCCCACCCGGGAGGCGTTGATCGAGGCGGCCTACCGCAACGAGCTGGCCAAGCTCTGCGACGCCGTGCCGGAGCTGCTCGCGGCCCTGCCCGCCGAGGCGGCGGTCCGCGCCTGGATGGACCGGTTCGTCGACTACCTCGCCACCAAGCGGGGCATGGCCGACGCGCTGCGGCTGGCCATCGCCTCCGGCGCCAACCCTTACGCCCACAGCCGGGACCGGCTGCTCGCCGCCCTGGGCGACCTGCTCGCGGCCGGCGCCGCCGCGGGCACCGTACGCGCCGACGTGGCCGCCGCCGACGTGCTCGCCGGGCTGAGCGGCGTCTCCCTGGTGGCCGGCGAGCCGGACCAGCGCGCGCAGGCCGGCCGCCTGCTCGACCTGCTGATGGACGGGCTGCGCCGCCGGCCGGCCTGAGCAGAATCCGGTCCGCCGCCGATCCGGCGCTGACAGACTCGGTCGGTGAGCGGCTTCGGTAGGCGGGGACGCCTCGGGCCGGCGGTGCCGGTGGCGCCCGGGGCCCGGGTGGACCGGTTCGAGGTCTTCTTCGACCTCGTCTTCGTCTTCTCGTTCTTCATCATCACCCGGGCCACCGCGCTCCAGGTCAGCGGCAGCGCACTGCTGCACGCGCTGCTGGTCCTCGCCGTGCTCTGGTGGTCGTGGGTGGTGCACAGCATCGTGGCCACCCGGATCCGGCTCGGCGAGGGCTTCGTCCCGGTGCTCATGACGGTCGGCATGGCGGCCCTGTTCACCTTCGCCCTGTCCCTGCCGAACGCGTTCCGGGACCCGCGCGGCAACGCGGCCGGGCCGATCGTCGCGGCGGTCAGCTACACCGTCATCCGGGGGGTGCACCTGCTGCTCTACCTGCACGCCGTGCGGGACAGCCCGAACGAGCGCCGGCAGCTCCTCCGGTTCACCCCCGAGCTGGTGGGCAGCACGCTGCTGCTGGGGGTCGCCGCCCTGATCCCCCCGAAGATCGACGACCTCTTCTCGGCCGCGGCGGTCCGGGACGGGCTGTGGGCGACCGTCGTGCTGCTCCAGTACGCCACCGGTCTCATCGCGGGCACCTGGGGCTGGGGCGTCGCCTCCGCCGAGCACTGGACCGAGCGCTACGACCTCATCCTGATCATCGCGCTGGGCGAGTCGGTCATCTCGGTCGGCGTCGGCAGCAACCTGCTCGGCCAGGCGCCCACCTGGCCGGCCGTGGCGGCGGCGGTGCTCGGCATCTTCTTCACCGCCGCGCTCTGGTGGGCGCACTACGACATGATCGGGCCGGCCGCCCGGATCGCCCTGCACGCCGCCGAGGACGGCCCCCGCGTCGCCATGGCCCGGGACGCCTACGGGTACCTGTTCCTGCCGATGATCGCGGGCATCATCCTCTTCGCGCTCGGCGCCGAGATGATCGTGCACCAGGTCGCCGACCCGCACGTACCGGTGCATCTGGCCGCGCACGGCCCCGGCGTACCGCTGCTCTTCGGCGGCGTGATCTGCTACATCTGCGGCAACATGCTCTTCCAGCTCCGCACCCTGCACACCCTGAGCTGGACCCGGGTCGCGACGGTCCTGCTGCTCGCCGTGAGCATCCCGGTGGCCGAACACCTGCCCGCGCTGGCGGCCCTGGCGCTGCTGACCGCCCTCACCGTCGGCATGGTGGCGGCCGAGGTGGTGGTCTTCGACGACGGCCGGCGGGCGCTGCGGAGGCTCGTCTTCGAGGAGCGGACCAGCCACGAGGCGCACGAGGCCGCCTATCGGGCCCGCTGGCACGAGCCGCACGAGCGCGACGAGGGCGAGTGAGCCGGACGGCGACGCGGCGCCGTCGGCGGCTCGCGGTGCGATCGGCGGAACGCCTAGACTGCCGCGCAGCGTCGCGGTGCACCCGGCACGAAGGCCGCCGTGGGCATGGAGGCGCGGGACAGCAGGGGACCATGTGCACCCATCCCACCCGCCGAGCGGCCGGCTGACCGCCCTCGGCACCCAGTTGATCGAGATCCACCACTGGCTCCGCGAGGAGCTGGCCCGGCTCCGCGCGAGCCTCGACTCCGCCGACGGCGGCACCGTCGGCCTGACCCGGGAGCTGCGCGCGCACTGCGTCGGGTTCTGCGCGGCGCTGGACCGGCACCACACCGGCGAGGACGGCGGCGCGTTCCACGTCCTGGCCGAGCAGGCGCCCGAGCTGCGCCCCGTGCTGGCCGAGCTGACCGCCGACCACCGGGTCGTCGCCGACCTGCTGCGCCGGATCGACGCCCTGCTCGCCGAGGCGCCCGACGGCCGGTCCGTCCGCGCCGAGCTGGACGGGCTCGCCGCGCTGCTGGAGTCGCACTTCAGCTACGAGGAGCGCAAACTGGTCGCCGCGCTGAACCGGCTGGCGGGCGAGCCCGTGGAACTGCTCGGCCTCACGCCACCCGAGAACGGGGACACCTTCGAACGGACGGAGACCGCATGACCATCGACACCGTCGACGCCGCCGCGGCCGGCACCTGGCAGCTGGGCGACCGCACGGTCAACCGGATCGGCTTCGGCGCGATGCGGCTGACCGCGAACGCGGACGGCAGCCCCAGCGACCGGGACCAGGCCGTCGCGGTGCTGCGCCGCGCGGTCGAGCTCGGGGTCAACCACATCGACACCGCGGCGTTCTACTTCTCGCCGCTGCGCTCGGCCAACGAGCTGATCAACCGGGCGCTGTCGCCGTACCCGGACGAGCTGGTCATCGTCACCAAGGTCGGGCCGAGCAAGGACCCGTCCGGCCAGTGGCTGCCGATGGCCCGGCCGGACCAACTCCGCGGCCAGGTCGAGGAGAACCTGCGCCAGCTCGGCCGGGACCACCTCGACGTGGTCAACCTCCGGGTGTACGGCCCGGAGCCGCTGGCCGAGCACTTCGGCGCGCTCGCCGAACTGCGCGACGCCGGGCTGATCCGGCACCTCGGCGTCTCGGCCGTGAAGCCGCACCAGGTCGTCGAGGCACGCGCCATCGCCCCGGTGGTCTGCGTGCAGAACTCGTGGGGCCTCGGCTACCACCGGAGCAACGACGCGCTGATCCGGGACTGCGCCGCGCACGGGACCGCGTTCGTGCCGTTCTTCTCGCTCGCGACCAGCGGTCGGGAGGCCGGGGCGAGCGGCGCGGAGCACGACGAGGTGCGCGCGGTGGCCCGGGCGCACGGCGTGACCCCGGCGCAGGTCCGGCTGGCCTGGACGCTGCGGCAGGGGCCGAACGTGCTCGCCATCCCGGGCACGGGCAACCCGGCGCACCTGGCGGAGAACGTCGCGGCCGGGGCGCTGCGGCTCACCGACGACGACCTGGCCCGCCTCGACGCCCTCCACGAGTCCGCCGGCTGAGGCGGGGGCCGGCCCCGGATTCGCCGGTCAGCAGAATCGGCGGGTCCGGGCTGGCCGGAGGGGTGCGTGCCCCGGAATGCTGGGCCGATGGCGATCTTCTCCGTGCAGGCCCGGCCGACCGACGCGACGAGCTGGACCGACCTGGCCCGCCGGGTCGAGGCGGCCGGCTTCGACGCCCTGCTCGCCGCCGACCACCCCGGTCACGGCGCCGCTCCGTTCGTGGCCCTCGCCGCCGCGGCGGCGGTGACCTCGACGCTGGGCCTCGGCTCGTACGTCTCGAACGCCGGGGTGCGGGAGCCGATCCTGCTCGCCACCGATGTGGCCACCCTGGACGTGGTCTCCGGCGGCCGGGCGCGGCTCGGCCTCGGCGCCGGGCACACCCCGGCCGAGTGGCGGGCCGTCGGCCGCGAACGCCCCGACGTCGCCGCCCGGGTCCGCCGCTGCGTCGCGGTCGCCGAGGCCGTACGCGACCTGCTGGCCGGCAACGAGGTCACCGTTGACACCCCGGAGCTGGCGGCGTACGCCGCCCGGCTGACCGAGCTGCGACCCGTGCGGGACCGGGTTCCGCTCACCATGGGCACGGCCAACTCGACGCTGCTGCGCTGGGCCGGCGCGCACGCCGACGTGGTCGGGCTGACCGGCTTCGGGCGTACCCTCGCCGACGGCCACGCCCACGACGTGCGCTGGCGGGCCGACCAGATCGAGGCGCAGCTCGCGCACGTGGCGGCCGGGGCAGCCGGGCGGGACGAGCCGCCCGCGCTGGAGGCCCTGGTCCAGCAGGTGACCGTGACCGACAACGCGGAGGCGGCCGCCGCTGAGATCGCCGCCGACACCGGGCTGACCGTCGCCGAACTGCTCGCCACTCCGTTCGTGCTGATCGGCACGGCCGACGAGATCGTCGCGGCGGTCGCGGAGCACCGGCGCCGCTGGGGGGTTACCCGCTTCGTGGTACGCACCGACGCCGTCGACCAGCTGGCCCCGCTCCTCCCCCGCCTAAGCGCCTGACGGCGGGGCACCGCGGAGCATCGAACGCGCGTACGATCCGGGCGGTGATCGATGAACGGTTCGCGTTGCCGGCCACCGTGGACGAGCGGACGCTGCTCGAGACCTTCCTGGACTTCCAGCGGGACGCCCTGGTCCGCAAGTGCGCGGAGCTCACCGACGCCCAGCTTCGCCTGCGGCCGGTGCCGTCGTCCGGCCTGTCCCTGGTCGGCCTGGTCCGGCACCTGGCCACGGTGGAGCGGTGGTACTTCCAGGCGGTGCTCGCCGACGCCTTCCCCGGCGACCTCTTCGACCTCACCGACGACCCGGACGCCCCGTTCACCGACGTCGCCGAGGCCACCGGCGCGGAGACCTTCGCGCTCTGGCGGGCCGAGGTGACCGCCTCACGGCGGATCGCCGCCGAGCGCCCGCTGGACGCGGTCGGCCGCCACCCCGGAACCGGGTCCTCGCACTCGCTGCGCTGGATCCTCGCGCACATGGTCGACGAATACGCCCGCCACCTCGGGCACGCCGACATCCTGCGGGAGGCGATCGACGGCCGGACCGGGGAGTGAACCCCTCCTCACGCCACCACCCGGCGCGTAGCGCCGGGAAGGTCGACGGGCAGGAGCCGCGAACGACGAGTGAGTGATTTCGCTCAACGCAGCCGGCCCCGCGTCCGTACCCGAAGATATGGGCATGCGGATCCTCATGGCCGGTGTGTCCGGCTTCCTCGGCACCCGACTGGTCGACCGGCTCACCGCGGACGGGCACCAGGTCACCCGCCTGGTCCGCCGCGCGCCACGCACCCCCGACGAGCGGCAGTGGAACCCGTCGGCCGCGCAGCTCGACCCGCAGGTCGTCGCCGACGCCGACGCGGTGGTCAACCTGGCCGGCGCCGGGGTGGGCGACAAGCGCTGGAACGACGCCTACAAGGGCCTGATCCGGTCCAGCCGGGTTGACAGCACCACCACCCTGGCCATCACCATCGCCGGCCTGCCCGCCGCCGACCGGCCCGCGGCGCTGCTCAACGCCTCCGCCGTCGGCTGGTACGGCAACACCGGTGACCGGACGGTCGAGGAGGACTCGCCGGCCGGCGAGGGCTTCCTGGCCGACGTCTGCCGGGTCTGGGAGGCCGCCACCCGCCCGGCCGAGGACGCCGGCGCCCGGGTGGTACGGCTGCGCACCGGGCTGCCGCTGCACCGCGACGGCGGCATGCTCAAGCCGCAGCTGCTGCCGTTCCGGGTGGGCGTCGGCGGCAAGCTGGGCAACGGCCGGCAGTGGCTGCCGTGGATCTCGATGCGGGACTGGCTGGACGCGATGACCTTCCTGCTGGCCCGCGACGACCTCGCCGGTCCGGTCAACGTGGTGGGTCCGGCCCCGGCCACCAACGCCGAGTTCACCCGGGAGCTCGCCCGCCAACTGCACCGGCCGGCGATCATGCCGATCCCGACGCTTGCCCTGAAGGTTGCCCTCGGCGGCTTCGCCCACGAGGCGCTCACCAGCACCCGGGTCCTCCCCGGCGTGCTCGGCAAGGCCGGCTTCACCTGGACCCACCCGGAGCTGCCGGGCGCCCTGCACGCCGCCCTCACCGACTGAGCCGGCGAGGGCGACGTGCAGTGCGGTCAGCAGCCGATGACCCAGTAGGCGGGGCCGGTCTGCTTGAGGGTGCTCGTGTAGAAGGTGTTGTAGAGGCCCATCCGCTGGTTGCTGCCCAGCGCGTAGGCGTAGCCGCCGGACTGGTAGGCCCGGCCGGCCGTGACGTGCGCGTAGTTGCTGGCGGTGACGCAGACCGGCGCGGTCGTCGGGGTCGGCGAGGGCGTGGGCGACGCGGTCGCCGTCGGGGTCGGGTTCGGCGTGCCGCCCCCGTCGAGCCCGAAGAAGAGCGCGTCGCGGTAGGTCGAGCAGATGGTGTCCAGGAAGTACGCCCCGGCGGTGCCGCACTGGTCGGTGGCCGAGCCCGGGTCGACCGGGGTGCCGTGGCCCATGCCGGAGACGCGGTAGAGCCGCACCTGGTCGCTGCCGTAGACCTCCAGGCTGGTGCCGGCCGGCAGCGCGGCGGTGCTGGTCGGGGTCTGCGACACGCCCAGCACGTTGGTCCACTGGTCCCGCGACTCGACCGCGTTCATGGGCGCGACGGTGGTGTCCGAGGTGCCGTGCCAGATGGCCACCCGGGGACGCTTGCCGGTGTAGCCGGCGTAGGCGTTGCGGACCAGGTCGCCCCACTGCGCCGGGGTCTTGTCCACTCCGGGGTTCATGCAGGTGAAGGCGTTGGTCATGCTGGTGGCGCAGCGGTAGGGAAGGCCGGCGATCACCGACCCGGCGGCGAACACGTCCGGGTAGGTGGCGAGCATGACGGCGCTCATCGCCCCGCCGCCGGACAGGCCGCTGACGTAGACGCGGCTGCCGTCGACGGAGTAGTTGGTCCTGGCGTAGTCCACCATCTGCTTCACCGACAGCGCCTCGCCCTGGCCGCGGGCGGTGTCCCCGGTCTCGAACCAGTTGAAGCAGGAGTTGGCGTTGTTGGCCGACGGCTGCTGCGGCACGATCAGCGCGAACTTCCACTGGTCGGCGTACTTCTGCCAGCCCGAGTTGGTGAAGTAGGTCGAGGCGTTCTGGGTGCAGCCGTGCAGCAGCACCACCGCCGGGGCGTTGGCCGGCAGGCCGTCCGGGCGGTAGGCGTACATGGCCAGGTTGCCGGGGTTCGAGCCGAAGCCGGTGACCTGGGTGAGCGTGGCGGCCTGGGCGGGCAGGGCGGCGGCGAGGACGGCGGCGGCGGCCAGGACGACCCCGGCCGCCGCCCCGGCGAGGCGGGTGAGAAGGGATGAGGAGCGGCGCACGGCGGCCTCCTGACGGCGAATTGTGAACTGGGTCACCCCGAGTTGCCGCGACGTTACGTCCGTGTTTCACGCCCCGGGAATGGTCCCCGCTCACACATTCACGAACGCCGAAGTGTGCGGGTGGCGGTTCTGGGTCAAGGTCCGTGTCTGACCGGCGTGTCCAGGTCCGGTTGGTAACGTCCGCTGCGTGCCGTCCTCCCCGTCCGTGGCCACCGGCCCCTCGACCGCGCCCGCCACCCGGAACCGGCGCGCCGACCTGCTGCTCGTACTGGCCGCGGTGGCCCTGGCCTTCTGGGTGACCAGCGGGATGTGGCGGGACCCGAACACCCGCACGATCACCGTCAACTCCAGCGACCAGGCCCTCTTCGAGTGGCTGCTGGCCTTCGGCGGGCACGCGGTGACCCACGGGGAGAATCCGCTCTTCACCCACCTGATCAACGTCCCGGACGGGGTGAACCTCGCGGTCAACACCTCGATCACCGCGTACGCGGTGGTCTTCGCGCCGCTGACCTACCTGATCGGGCCGCCGGCGACGTTCCTGGTGATCCTCACCCTCAACCTCGCCGCCACCGCGGTCGCCTGGTACTGGCTGCTGAGCCGCCACCTGGTCACCAGCCGGCTGGCCGCCGGGGTGGGCGCGCTCTTCATCGCCTACTGCCCGGCCATGGTGTCGCACGCCAACGCCCACCTGAACTGGACCGCGGGCTGGCTGGTGCCGCTGCTCATCTGGGGCGTGCTGCGGCTGCGCCGCCCCGGGCGCGCGCTCGTCGGCGGGGTCGTGCTCGGCGTGCTGGTGGCGGTCGCCTTCTCGATCGCCGCCGAGGGGCTCTTCTTCACCGCCCTGGCGCTCGCCCTGTTCCTGCTGCTGTGGGCGCTGCACCCGGCCCGCCGGGCCGAGGCGCGGGCCGCCCTGCCGAACTTCCTGCGCGGGCTCGGGGTGACCGCGCTGGTGGCCGGGGTGCTGCTGGCGTACCCGCTGTGGCTGCACTTCGCCGGGCCGCAGCGGTACCACGGCACCGGCTTCGACCCGCTCATCCACTCCGAGGACATCGCCGCGTACGGGTCGTACCCGCGCCGGTCCCTGGCCGGGTGGGCCGGGCTGGGCACCTCGCTGGCGCCCAACCCCACCGAGGAGAACTCCTTCTTCGGCATCCCACTGCTGCTGCTCGCCGTCGCCTGCTTCGTCCTGCTATGGCGGCGCGCCGACCGGGCGTTCCGGGCCACGCTCACCGCGCTCGCCGTGACCGCCATCGTCTTCGCGGTGCTCTCCTGGGGCCCCACGGCCAAGTGGAACGGTCGGCTCACCGACCAGCTGCTGCCGTTCGGGGTACTGGACAACCTGCCGGTGATCAACGCGGCGCTGCCCGCCCGGCTCGCCCTGGTGGTGGCACCGGTGATCGGGCTGCTGCTGGCGTACGCGCTCGACGCGCTGCGCGCCCGGCCACCCCGGCACCGCTCCACCGAACTGGTCTGGGCGCTCGGCTTCGTCGCGGCGCTGCTGCCGCTGCTGCCCACCCCACTGCTGACCAGCGTCCGCGAGCCGGTCCCGGCGTTCATCACCAGCGGCGCCTGGCAGCGCTACGTCACCCCCGGCGGGGTGCTCACCCCGCTGCCGCTGACCGTGGACCTCTACCCGGACGGCCAGCGCTGGCAGGCGTACGCCCTGGCGCACCGGCAGGGCGAGTTCCGCATCCCGGCCGGCTTCTTCCTCGGCCCGGGCGGGCCGGACGGCCGGGGCCGGATCGGGCCGGTCCCGCGCAGCTTCAGCGCGCTGATGGACCAGGCCGGGCGGACCGGGCTGGCGCCGATCGTCACCGAGGGCAGCATCCGGGAGTGCCGGGCCGACCTGCGCTACTGGGGGGTGGAGACGGTGGTGCTGCCCGACCGGGTGCACGGCGCGAAGTTCGACGTCGACGAGGAGGCGGTGCGCCGCACCGCCACCGCCCTGCTCGGCCCCCCCGAGCGCGTCGAGGACGTCTGGCTCTGGCGGGTCCCGCCGTCCTGACGCGCGATCTTGCACGTGCCGCCCCGGCATCGGGTGCGAATGCCGCGAACCGGCGGCCGAGAGTGCAAGATCGGCGGGGAATGGCGACGAGGCTCACGCGGGCCGGGCGGGGGCGGCGGGATTAGGGTGGACGGGTGAGCGTGACGACTTCCGGGCTGACCGCCGTCCGTGCCGGCCTGCTCGACTACCAGGCCGCCTGGGACGAGCAGCGCCGGCTGCACGAGGCCGTGGTGGCGGGCGAGCAGGGCGACACCGTGCTGCTGCTGGAGCACCCCAGCGTCTACACCGCCGGCAAGCGGACCGAGCCGTGGGACCGGCCGATGGACGGCACCCCGGTGATCGACGTGGACCGCGGCGGCAAGATCACCTGGCACGGGCCGGGGCAGCTGGTCGGCTACCCGATCGTCAGGCTGCCCGACCCGGTCGACGTGGTGGCGTACGTCCGGCGCACCGAGCAGCTGCTGATCGACGTTTGCGCCGAGTTCGGGCTGGCCGCGGGCCGCGTCGAGGGGCGCAGCGGGGTCTGGGTGCCGGAGGACGACCGGGGGCCGGCCCGCAAGGTGGCCGCCATCGGCATCCGGGTGGCCCGGGGCGTGACCCTGCACGGCTTCGCGATCAACTGCGACTGCGACCTCGGCCACTACGACCGGATCGTGCCGTGCGGCATCCGCGACGCCGGCGTCACCTCGCTCACCGCCGAGCTGGGCCGCCCGATCACCATCGCCGACGTGCTGCCGGTGGTCGAGCGACACCTGCCCACCCTGGTCACGGTCCAGGGCTGAGCGGGTGCGGATCGATCTCGTCACCCTCGTCGTCGCCGACTACGACCCGGCGATCGCCTTCTTCACCGAGGTGCTCGGCTTCGAACTGGTGGAGGACAAGCCGTCGCTCACCAACGACGGGCGACCCAAGCGCTGGGTGGTGGTCCGCCCGCCGGGCGGCGGGACCGGGCTGCTGCTGGCCCGCGCCGACGGGGAGCGGCAGGCGGCGGCGGTGGGCGACCAGACCCACGGCCGGGTCGGCTTCTTCCTCCAGGTCGACGACTTCGACGCCACCTACCGGCGGATGGTCGAGGCGAAGGTCGAGTTCGTGAATCCCCCGCGCACCGAGCCGTACGGCCGGGTCGCCGTCTTCCGCGACCTCGCCGGCAACCCCTGGGACCTGCTCGGTCCCGCCTGACGAGGAGAAAACCCCCGATGACCGACGTGATGTCGACCCAGCAGCGGATCGCCGAGGAGCTCCAGGTGTCGGCGACCTTCGACGCCGCTGAGGAGATCGAGCGCCGGGTCGTCTTCCTCGCCGACCGCCTGGTCGACACCGGCCTGACCACGCTGATCCTGGGCATCAGCGGCGGGGTCGACTCGACCACCGCCGGCCGGCTCTGCCAGCTCGCCGTGGAACGGGCCCGCGCCGCCGGCCACCCGGCCGCCTTCGTCGCCATGCGCCTGCCGTACGGGGTGCAGGCCGACGAGCACCACGCCCAGGCGGCGCTGGAGTTCATCCGGCCGGACCGGGTGCTCACGGTCGACGTCAAGCCGGCCGCCGACGCCGCCCTGGACGCGCTGGTCGCCGCCGGGCTGACGTTCCGCGACGCGGCCCAGCAGGACTTCGTGCTCGGCAACGTCAAGGCCCGGCAGCGGATGATCGCCCAGTACGCGGTGGCCGGCGCGACGGACGGGCTGGTGGTCGGCACCGACCACGCCGCCGAGGCGGTCACCGGCTTCTTCACCAAGCACGGCGACGGGGCCGCGGACCTGGTGCCGCTGACCGGGCTGACCAAGCGGCGGGTGCGGGCGCTGGCCGAGGCGCTCGGCGCCCCCGCCGAGCTGGTCGGCAAGGCGCCCACCGCCGACCTGGAGAGCCTGGCCCCGGGCAAGCTCGACGAGGACGCGCTCGGCCTGGCCTACGAGCACATCGACGACTACCTGGAGGGGCGGCCGGTGCCGGCGGAGGTGGAGGCGGCGCTGGTGGCCCGTTACCGGGTCACCGACCACAAGCGCCAGCTCCCGATCGCACCCTGACGCGACGCCCGGTGGGAAGGGGCCCCGGTCGGCCGGGGCCCCTCCCTCCTCAGGGCGTGAGCCGGTGCAGGTCCCGGGGGAAGGCGGTCACCTCCCGGACGTTGGCCGCCCCGGTGAGCCGGGCGACGAAGCGTTCCAGCCCGATGGCGAAGCCCCCGTGCGGCGGCATGCCGTGCCGGAACGCGTCCACGTACCCGGCGTACGGCTCGACCGGCTCACCGCGGGCCGCTAGGGCGGCGACGTAGTCCTCGTACCGGTGCAGCCGCTGGCCGCCGGTGACCAGCTCCACCCCGCGGAACAGCAGGTCGAAGCCGTTGGAGTGGGCCGGCCGGGCCGGGTCCGGGTGGGTGTAGAACGGCCGCTTCGCCATCGGGTACCCGGTGACGAAGAGGAAGTCCGAGCCGTGCTCGCGGCTCGCCCACTCCCCCAGCGCGCGCTCGTGCGCCGGGGCGAGGTCCGGCTCGTCGGCCGGCGCCCCGGCGATCTTCAGCGCCTCGGTGAAGTGCACGGCCGGGATCTCGGCGGGCACCGTGGGCAGGGTCAGGCCGAGGGTGGCGAGCGACCCGCCGGCCCGCGCCGCGACCTCGGCCAGCATCCCGGCCAGGGTCTCCCGCAGCACCGCCATCACGTCCCGGTGGTCGGCCACGAAACCCAGCTCGACGTCGAGCGAGGTGTACTGGGCCAGGTGCCGGACGGTGTCGTGCGGCTCGGCGCGGAACACCGGCCCGACCTCGTAGACCCGCTCGAAGACGCCGACCATGAGCTGCTTGTAGAACTGCGGCGACTGGGCCAGGTACGCGGGCCGGCCGAACCAGTCCAGCGCGAAGACGTTCGCCCCGCTCTCGGTGGACGAGGCCACCACCTTCGGGGTGTGGATCTCCACGAACCCGCGGGCGTCCAGGGCCGCCCGGAAGCCGGCCACCGCCGCCGCCGAGATCCGCAGCGCGGCGGCGCGGGTCGGATGGCGCAGCGCGGTCGGCGCGTGGTCGAGCTGGGTGGGCAGGGTGGCGGCGAGCGCCGGCCGGTACAGGTCGAACGGCGGCGGGACGGCGGGCGGGCCGAGCGGGCGTACCGTCGGCTCGGCCAGCTCGACCCCGGCGGGCGCCGTGGCGTTCGCGACCACCGTGCCGGTGACCTCGACGACCGTCTCCTCGGGGAGCGACTCGACGGCCGCGCGCACGGCGGGGTCGGTGACCACCACCTGGGTCAGGCCGGCGGCGTCCCGCACGATCAGGAAGGCCACCGACTTGAGCAGCCGGCGGCGGTGCACCCAGCCGGCGACCCGCACGGTCGCGCCGACATGGTGGCTGAGCTGGGAGGACAGGATGCGTTGCACGGCGGTTACCTCCTCGATCAATCGCAACGCGATCCCCGGGAGGTGTGGGCGAGCGGGAGCCTCGCGGTGCCACCACACCTTCGCCCTCCGCCTCGGCGGAGGGCCTCGTTCGTCGCCTTTTCACCGGGGCCAGCCGGGCGGGTTCTACTAGGCGTGGGCGCCGTTCTTCCCGCAGCTCGGGAGGGTCTTCGCGGGGCCGGCGCCAGACCGCCTTGCAGCAAATGGCGGCTCTCTGGGCTGGCGGATCGGCCCGCTACTCGGCTCCGTCGCAGCTTTGGCGGAGAGGCTAGCACCCCGCGCCGGGCCGTGTGACGGCGTTTTTTCGCCGTTGGTGTCCGGTGTCACAACGATTGAGGCGTGACGGCCGTCGCCCGACGTTCATCGACGGCGGCCGACCGGCGTAGGCTCGGTTTTGTGACGATCGAGCACTCCGCGCCGAGGACCGAGCCGGCAGCGCGCACCGCGACGGTCGCCCCCGAGGGGCGGCGCATGCTGCGGATCGAGGCGCGCAACGCCGAGACGCCGATCGAGCGCAAGCCGCCGTGGATCAAGGTCAAGGCCAAGATGGGGCCGGAGTACACCCAGCTGCGCGGGCTCGTCTCGCGCGAGGGGCTGCACACCGTCTGCCAGGAGGCCGGCTGCCCCAACATCTACGAGTGCTGGGAGGACCGGGAGGCCACCTTCCTCATCGGTGGCGACCAGTGCACCCGGCGCTGCGACTTCTGCCAGATCGACACCGGCAAGCCCGCCGAGTTCGACGCCGACGAGCCCCGCCGGGTCGCCGAGTCCGTCGCCGCGATGGGCCTGCGCTACGCCACCATCACCGGCGTGGCCCGCGACGACCTGCCCGACGGCGGCGCCTGGCTCTACGCCGAGACGGTCCGGCAGATCCACGCCCTGCAGTCCGGCTGCGGCGTCGAGCTGCTGATCCCCGACTTCAACGCGGTGCCCGAGCAGCTCGCCGAGGTCTTCGGCGCCCGGCCCGAGGTGCTGGCGCACAACGTGGAGACCGTGCCGCGCATCTTCAAGCGGATCCGGCCGGCGTTCCGCTACGAGCGCTCCCTCGACGTGATCCGCCAGGCGCGCGCCGCCGGGCTGGTCACCAAGAGCAACCTGATCCTCGGCATGGGCGAGGAGCGGGCCGAGGTGTCCCAGGCGCTGCGCGACCTGCACGACGCCGGCTGCGAACTGATCACCATCACCCAGTACCTGCGCCCCTCCCCCCGGCACCACCCGGTCACCCGCTGGGTCAAGCCGGAGGAGTTCGTCGAGCTGCGCGAGGAGGCCGAGGAGATCGGCTTCGCCGGCGTCATGAGCGGCCCGCTGGTCCGCTCGTCGTACCGGGCCGGGCGGCTCTACCAGCAGGCGCTCGCCGCCCGCGACGAGGTCGTCGCCGCCGGCTGAGGCCGGCCGTCCACCGCGTCACCCACCGCCGGCCACCCGCCGGATGCCATGATCCCAGGGATGACAGCCCGGGTACGCCAGGAGCCACGCGGGGCCACGCACCCGCGTACGCCCCGGCGTACCCGGCTGCCGGCACTGCTCGCCCTGCTGGTCGGGCTGGCCGGGGTCGGCTACCGGCTGGTGCTGCTGCTCTCCGACGCGCCGCCCGCCAACAGCGACGAGGCGACCATGGGGCTGGCCGCCCTGCACATCGCCCACGGGGAGGGCTTCCCGGTCTGGTTCTACGGGCAGGCGTACATGGGCACGCTGGAGGCGTACCTGGCCGCGCCCCTGATCGCCCTGGCCGGGCCGTCGGTGCTCGCCCTGCGGCTGCCCACCCTGGCCCTGTACGCGCTCTTCCTCGCCCTGTCCTGGCGGCTCACCCGCAGGCTCGGCGGCGACGCCTGGTTCGCCCTGCTCGTGGTCGGCTTCCTCGCGCTCGGCTCCGACCGGGTGGTGAAGAACCAGCTCATCGCCGGGGGCGGCTACCCCGAGCTGAACCCGGCCGGGGTCGGCCTCGCCCTGCTCACGGTGGGGCTGTGCGCCGGCACGTCGGGCGCGCGGTTGCCCCGCTGGGCGGGCTGGGGACTCGTCTCCGGGTTGCTGCTCTGGGTGGACCCGCTGGTGCTGCCGTACGTCCTCGGGACCGGCGCGGTCCTGCTGGCCCGGCGACGCCGGGAGCTGGCCGGGCGGGCCGGGCTGGTCGTGGCGGCCACGCTGCTGCTGGGCGCCGCGCCGATGCTGCTGGACAGCCTCCGGCACGGCCGCAACCCGCTCGCCGCCGTGCTGGCCGCCAGCGGCGGGGAGGCGGCGGCGAGCTGGGGCGAGCGGCTGCACGGTGGCCTGGTGCTCGGCCCGCCCCTGGCCATGGGCTTCTGCTCCCCCGGCCACTGCGCCTGGTGGCAACTCTGGTGGGCCCCGGTCTTCCTCCTCCTGCTCGCCCTCGCCGCCGCCACCGCCTGGCGCACCCTCCGCCACCCACTGTCGTCTGCGGATCTTGGACAGTTGTCGTTCGCTGTGAACGGCGACTGTCCAAGATCCGGCGACGATCCCGGCGGCGCGGAGCGACGGCGGGTGTCCGCATCGGTGCGGCTGGCGCTGCTGGCCGGGGCGGCGGTGGTGCTGGCGGCGTACACGGCGAGCAGCGCGGCCGGGCGGACCCCGATCGAGAGCGCCCGCTACCTGTCCTGCGTCGCCGTCGCCACCCCGGCGCTGCTCTGGCCCCTCTGGGCCGCCGCCCGGCGGGCCGTCCTCGGAGGCGCCGCCCGCCGCGGCCGGATGACCGGGGTGGCGACGGTCGCCGTGCTGGCGGGGATCCTCGGCACGGGGGCCGTCGCGACCGCCGGCGCGGTCGGCGCCGTGCCGGCCGCCCACGCCGAGGCCGACCGGCACCGGGCGCTCGTCGACACGCTCGGCGCGCTGGGCGTGCGGCACGTGCGCGCCGGCTACTGGACCTGCAACCGGCTCGCGTTCGCCACCGGCGAGGACGTGCGCTGCGCGGTGGTCGACGACGACCTGCGCCCCGGGTTCGACCGGCTGCCGGCGTACCGGCGGGCGGTGGACGCGGACCCGGGCGCGGCCTGGGTGGCGCCGGCCGGGTCGCCGCTGGCCGCCCGCCTGGACGGGCGGCTCGAGCCCGGCCCGGGCGCGCTCGACCTGGTCACCGTCGCCGGCTGGCGGATCTACCTGCCCCGCCGCTGACCGCGGCCACACCGGCGTCGCCGTGAACAGAGCCGGACGGGCGAGCGACCCCGGCTATCTGCCCTGGCGCTGAGCGGGCGGTGTCGGGTCGAGCAGGCCGAGGCGGTGGGCCAGCGCGGCGGCCTCCACCCGGTTGGTCACGTCCAGCTTGGCGATGATCCGGGACACGTGCACGCTCGCCGTCTTCGGCGAGATGAAGAGCTGCTCGGCGATCCGGCTGTTGCTGTGCCCCTCGGCGACCAGCCGGAGCACCTCCTGCTCCCGGCTGGTGAGCAGGTCCGGGCCGGGCCGGCCGGTGCCGCGCAGCCCGACCCGGCGGGCCAGGGTGGCGGCCTGCTCGCCCAGCGGGGCGGCGCCGAGTCGGGTGGCGATGTCAGCGGCCTCGCGGACGGCGGCGGCGACCTCGTCCCGTGCGCCGGCCGCCGCGGCGGCCTCGGCCAGGGCGAGCAGCGCCCGACCCAGCGGGTACGGCTGCCCGACCGTCCGCCACCGCGCCACCGCCAACCGCCAGGCGGGCAGCGCCTCACCCGACCGCTCGGCCGAAGCGAGGGGCGCGTCGGCACCGTCGGCGGCGGGGGCGACGCCGGTGAGGACCGCGGTGACCTGGGCGGCGTGTGCCTGTTCCGCCGGATAGCGGGCGGGCAGCGCGGCGGCCACGGCGGACGCCTCGGCGGCCAGCTCGGCGTCGCCGACCAGCGCGGCGGCGCGGGCCACCGCGCTGAGCACCGGCCAGGCCTCCCGGGGCAGGCCGACCAGGCGCTCGTCGGCGAGGGCGGCCCGGCTCGCCGCGAGCGCGGCCACCTTGTCGTCCGCCGCCAGAGCGGCCTCGATGGCCAGCTCGCGCAGCGGCAGCCGGTGGTTCGGCCAGAGGTAGGGCCGGGCCAGGAAGGCCAGCGCCCGGCCGACCAGCTCGTCGGCGGCGGGGTGCGCCCGGGCCAGCCGCAGCCCGGCCCGGAGCTGGAGCCAGTGCAGCCCGGAGACGCCCGGCGGGTCGATCCGGGCCGCCTCGGCGCAGGCCGCGTCGGCCTCGTCCCAGCGGCCCAGCGCGATCAGCGCCTCGGCCCGGTTCGACAGCAGGTACGCGCCGGTGGAGCGGCTGATCCCGACCCGGCGCGCCTCGCTCACCCCGGCCGCGGCGGCCTCCTCGGACTCGGCGTAGCGGCCCAGCTCGTAGAGCACGTCGGAGAGGTGCACCAGGGCACTGACCAGCGCCGGCGCGTTGTCGGTGGCCCGGGCCAGCGCCTCGGCCCGGCGCAGCTCGGCCAGCCCCAGGTCGGGGGCCTTGTCGGTGCGGCAGAGTAGGGCGATGCGGGTGGGCAGCAGCGCGGCGTCCTCGCCGGTCGCCTCGGCCGCGGCCATCGCCTCGGCGGCCACCGAGGCGGCCTGCTCGGGGTCGATCTTGACGAGGTGCGCCGCGATGTCGGCGAGCAGCCGCACCCGCTCGGGCGCGTCCGCCACCCCGCCGGCCAGCCGGTACGCCTCGCGTACCTCGGGGATGCCGTCGCTCTTGCCGAGCAGGGCGAGCAGCCGGCCGCGCCAGTAGAGCAGGCGGCCGGCCCGCAGCGGCTCGGCGGCGGTGTCCACCTCGGCCAGCCCGGCCCGGGCCAGGGTGAGCGCCCGGCTGTAGTCGCCGGCCGTGGTGGCCGCGGCCAGGGTCTCCTCCAGCACCCGCAGGTGGTCCATGCCGAGCCGGTCGGCCGCGTCGGGCACCAGCTCCCACAGTTCGAGGACCCGTTCCAGCAGCCGGCTCTGCTCGGCGTACGCGTAACGGTCGGCGGCGGCGCAGGCGGCCACCCGGGCGGCGATCAGGGCGCGCGGGTGGTCGTGCGCCGCGTACCAGTGGTGGGCGATCTCGGCGGGGGCGCGACCGGCGGCCACCAGGTAGGGCTGCGCCTCGATCGCGGCGGCGTACCGGGCGTGCAGCCGGGCGTGCTCGCCGGGGAGCAGGTCGTCGTGGACGGCCTCGCGGACCAGTGCGTGCCGGAACTCGTAGTCGCCGTCCGGGTCGGCCACCACGAGCTGGGCGGCCACGGCGGCGCGCAGCGCGTCCTCCAGCTCGGCCTCGGGCAGGCCGGCCACCTCGGCGAGGAGCTGGTGGGCGAAGCGGGTGCCGCCGGCGGCGGCGATCCGCAGCACCCGTTGGGCCGGCTCGGGCAGCCGGTCCACCCGGGCCAGCAGCAGGTCGCGCAGCGTCTCCGGCAGCACGGCGCAGCCCACCGGGTCGCCGGCCGCGGCCAGCTCCTCGATGAAGAACGGGTTGCCCTGGGTGCGCCCGTGCACGTCGTCCACGGCGCGGGCGGCCGGCTCGACGCCGAGCAGGTCGGCCAGGATGGCGGCGGTGCCGTCGCGGTCCAGCCGGCCCAGCTCGACCCGGTCGACGCCCCGGGCCCGGTCCAGCTCGGCGAGGAAGGGGCGCAGCGGGTGGCCGCGGTGCAGCTCGTCGGTGCGGTAGGTGCAGACCAGCAGCAGGCGGGTGGCGCGGGCGGCCCGGACCAGGAAGCCGATCAGGTCGCGGGTGGACCGGTCGGCCCAGTGCAGGTCCTCGATCAGCAGGACCAGCGGGCGCTCCTCGGCGATCCGCCGGAACAGGTCGGCGACCAGGTCGAACAGGTAGCCGCGCGGGGTGTCGGAGACGGGCAGCCCGGTGGGCGCGGCGGCTCCGGCCGGCACCCGGGCCAGCTCGGGCAGCAGCCGGGCGAACTCCGCCTCGTAGCCGGCGAAGGCGGCCGGGCCGTCGTGGCGCAGCACGTCGCGCAGCGCGGCGGCGAACGGCGCGAAGGGCAGGCCGGCCTCGCCGAGTTCCAGGCACTGGCCGATCAGCAGCCGCGCGCCGGTCGCGGTGGCGTGCGCGCCGAACTCCTCCAGCAGCCGGGTCTTGCCGACCCCGGCCTCGCCGCCCACCAGGACGGTGGCCGGGTTCCCGGCCCGGGCCCGGGCCAGCGCCTCGCGCAGTCCCACCAGCTCGCGCTGGCGGCCGACGAGGACGGTGCTGGCGGCGCGTGCGGTCACGCCGTCGAGCATGCCACGGCGTACGCCCGCGCCGTCCCGGCCGACCGGCCGGTTCCCCGCCGGTCCGGCCGCCCCCGTGACGGCCGGACCGGCGAGGACGGCGGGACCGGCGGCCGTGACGGCCGGGCCGGCGTCCGCGCTGCCCGCCCCGGACGGACCGGTCCGGTCCGGGGCGGGCGCCACGGCGCTCGGGTGCGCCGGCAGCGCCGGGGCGGTCACCGGCGGGCGTCGGAGACGCGGGCGGTGTGCTGCCGGCGGCCCAGCCAGCTCCGCGGGTGGCGGCGGGGCAGGGACCGGGCGAGCCGGTCGCGGGCCGCGTCGGCCTGAAGCTCGGAGGCGTGGCTGCGGTGGATGCTGAGGAGCAGGTCTGCGTCGTTGCCGAACATCTCGGTTCTCCCGTCGTGGGGTGTTTCGCTGTCGACACCGACTTTCCGCGCGAAGGTGCCCCCCGGGCATGGGTGCGCCGCCTGATCTTCGACCGCTCCCCCTCCTTACCCGGGGGCCTCAGCGGCCCGACGGCGACGTAAGGTACTCAGCCCGGCGGCGGAGGGGCGGCCACGGATCAACGGGCCGCGCGGCGACCACTAGACTCTGCGGCATGGCAAAGCCCCAGGAGAAGGTCTCGTTCGGCCAGCGGCTGAAGCAGATCGGGATGGTGTTCCAGTTCACCGCCAAGCAGGACCGGTGGTTCGCGCCGCTGACCGCGGCGGCGGTGCTGATCCCGCTCGCGCTCACCGTGGTCGCGGTGCTCCTCTGGGGCTGGATCTGGCTGCCGATCGGCATCCTGCTCGCCCTGCTCGCCGTCCTGGTCGTGCTCAACCTGCGGTCCAACAAGGCGATGATGAACGCCGCCGAGGGGCAACCCGGCGCGGCGGCCCAGATCATGGAGAGCATGCGCGGCGACTGGCGGGTCACCCCGGCGGTCAGCTCCACCACCCAGATGGACATGGTGCACCTGGTGATCGGCCGGCCGGGCGTGATCCTGCTGGCCGAGGGCAACCCGCAGCGGGTACGCGGCCTGCTCGGCCAGGAGAAGCGCCGGCTGGCCAAGGTGATCGGCTCCGCCCCGCTGCACGACTACGTGATCGGTCAGGGCGAGGGTGAGCTGCCGATCCGCAAGCTGCGGGTGACGCTGATGCGGCTGCCCCGCAGCCTCGCCCCCAAGGACGTCAACGCCCTCGACAAGCGGCTCAAGGCGCTCACCGCCCGCCCGCAGATGCCCAAGGGCGCGATCCCGAAGAACATGCGGCCGCCGCGGGGCGCGTTCCGCCAGACCCGGGGTCGCTGACCCCCGTCGTACGCGAGAAGGAGCCGGACCCGCGCGGGGCCGGCTCCTTCGTCGTGGGGAGGTCAGCGGCGGGCGGGGCGGGGAGCGTCGGCGACCACCGACCCGGTGAGCCGGTCGTGCAGGCCGCGCCGGTGCCCGTCCATGATCAGGGCGGGCACCACGAGGGCCAGCAGCACGCCGCGCAGCAGCGCCCGGACCAGCCCGATCCGCCCGCCGTCGGCCCACGACAGGCAGCGGATCCGGGTGACGTACATGCCGGGGGTCTGGGCGAAGAGGCCCAGGAAGAAGCCGTACTCCAGGATCAGCACCAGGACCGGGGCCCAGCCGTCGCGGACCGGGTCGGCGAAGATGTTCGCGATCAGCAGGCAGAGCACCCAGTCGATGAGCAGGGCGCCGAAGCGGCGGCCGAGGCTCGGGGGCGTGAAGGCCGGGTCCGCGGCGGGCGGCACCGGCACGGCGGCGGTATCGGTCACAGCGGTCAGGGTAGCCAGCGACCGGTCCGGGGCCGGCGGCGCCGCGGCGGGCAGGGGCGCCGGTCACTGCCCGGGTACGCCGGTTGAGCGCCAGGCGGGGAACAGGACCAAAGCCATCAATCAGCGCCAGACCGGCGCAACGGGTATCGTCCCACTGGAGAGCCGGAGGCGGCTGAGCGGCCGGGATGACGCTCCGCGAGGGACGTAACACGGCGGAAACAGAGGAGACACGGCCGGGCAACCCCACGGCCATAGCGTCGCCAGGTAGCCAGCCCCGGAGTGGACCTGCCAGGAGGACGTGTGTTCGCCAATCCCGAGGAACTCCTGCGATACCTCAAGAACGAGGACGTGAAGTTCGTCGACGTACGTTTCTGTGACCTGCCCGGCGTGATGCAGCACTTCAACCTGCCGGTCGAGTCCTTCGACGACAGCGTCTTCACCGACGGCCTCGCGTTCGACGGTTCGTCGATCCGTGGCTTCCAGGCGATCCACGAGTCGGACATGCTCCTGCTCCCGGACGTCGCGACCGCCTTCATCGACCCGTTCCGCACGCAGAAGACCCTGGCGCTGAACTTCTTCATCCACGACCCGTTCACCCGCGAGGCCTACTCGCGTGACCCGCGGAACGTGGCGAAGAAGGCCGAGGCGTTCCTGGCCGCGAGCGGCATCGCCGACACCGCGTACTTCGGCGCCGAGGCGGAGTTCTACATCTTCGACTCGATCCGCCACGAGACCTCCGCCCACCAGTCGTACTACTACATCGACTCGATCGAGGGCGCCTGGAACTCCGGCCGTGAGGAGGAGGGCGGCAACCGCGGCTACAAGACCGCCTACAAGGGCGGCTACTTCCCGGTGCCGCCGGTGGACCACTACGCCGACCTGCGCGACAGCATGGTCCGCCGCCTGATCGACGCCGGCTTCACGGTCGAGCGCTCGCACCACGAGGTCGGCACCGCCGGGCAGTCGGAGATCAACTACAGGTTCTCCACCCTGCTGCAGTCCGCCGACCAGCTCCAGCTCTTCAAGTACCTGATCAAGAACGAGGCCTGGGCCGCCGGCAAGACCGCCACCTTCATGCCGAAACCGCTCTTCGGCGACAACGGCTCCGGCATGCACACCCACCAGAGCCTCTGGCTGAACGGCGAGCCGCTGTTCTACGACGAGACCGGCTACGCCGGCCTCTCCGACACCGCCCGCTGGTACATCGGCGGCCTGCTGCACCACGCGCCGTCGCTGCTGGCCTTCACCAACCCGACGATCAACTCCTACCGCCGGCTGGTGCCGGGCTTCGAGGCGCCGGTCAACCTGGTCTACTCGCAGCGCAACCGCTCCGCCTGCACCCGGATCCCGGTCACCGGCAGCAACCCGAAGGCCAAGCGCGTCGAGTTCCGGGTGCCGGACCCGTCCAGCAACCCGTACCTGGCCTTCTCCGCCATGATGATGGCCGGCCTGGACGGCATCAAGAACAAGATCGAGCCGCCGGCGCCGATCGACAAGGACCTGTACGACCTGCCCCCGGAGGAGTGGGGCGACGTCAAGCAGGTCCCGGGCTCCCTGCCCGCCGTGCTCGACGCCCTCGAGGCCGACCACGACTACCTGCTCGACGGCGGCGTCTTCACGCCGGACCTGATCTCCACCTGGGTGTCGTGGAAGCGGGCCAACGAGGTCGACCCGGTGCGCCTGCGCCCGACCCCGCACGAGTTCGCCATGTACTTCGACTGCTGAGCGCCTCGGCGCGACACACTCCACAGCACCGGCCGGGCCGGCTCTGCGACAGCGGGGCCGGCCCGGCCGGTTTCGCGCGCACGCCGTCAGCGGGCGCGGCGGGCCCGGATCGCGGCCACCCCGACCGCCACCACCAGCGCGGTCATCAGGATCGCCCCCGGCGCCTTGGTGAAGCGGGCCAGGTTGCTGCCGTCCGGCAGGGTGAGCACCGCGGCCACCGCGCAGGGCGCCACGAACCACACCGTCCGCGCCACCGCGACGGACGCCACCGCGAGCAGGGCCAGCGGCCAGGTCGCGTACCAGGAGTGGAAGACCGGGGCGAGCAGCACGGTGGCGGCCAGCGCCAGACCCGCCCCGGCCAGGGCCACCCGGGGCCCGGCGGCGGCCGGCCCGGCCGCGCGCTGCCGGACGTCGCCCAGCCGGCGCAGCGCCGCCCAGGCCCGCCACCAGAGCACCACCAGCAGCACCGCGAGCACGGCCAGCGCGACCGCCCGGACCACCGGCACGGCATCCGGCTCCCGGCCGGCCAGGGCGCCCGCGTAGTCGACCACCAGACCCACCGCGGTCGGCGGCGACGTCCACTGCTCCGAGTCGCCGCTGTGGGCCAGGCCACGCACCCAGCCCGGGCCCAGCCCGGTGGCCAGGCTGGCGACCACCAGCGTGGCCAGCACTCCCCCGGCCAGCCAACCGCCGTCGCGCAGCAGCGCACGCCAGGTGTGGCGGCCCGGCACCGCGACCAGGGCCGCGAACGGGAGCACCACCACGGCGACCGCCTTCACCGCCACCGCCAGCCCGAGCAGCACCCCGGCGAGGACCAGCGCCCGCGGCCGGCCGGGCCGGCGGACCAGCACCAGCAGGCCGGACAGCAGCAGCCCGAGGCCGACCGCGTCGTTGTGCGCGCCGGCCACCAGGTGCACCCCGACCAGCGGGCAGGCCAGCGCCAGCCAGGCCGCCCGCCGGGTCGGCACCCCGACGGCCCGGGCCAGCCCGGGCAGGCAGACCGCGGCCAGCAGCACCCCGGCCACGGCCACCACCCGCAGCAGCGCGATCACGCCGGCCAGGCCGCCGCCGAGCAGCACGGCCAGGCCGGCCAGCAGCACGAAGAACGGCCCGTACGGCGCCGGGGTGTCCCGCCAGATCGGCGGCACGCTCTCCGCCCACGGGCAGCCGGCCGCCACCACCCCGACCCGGTACGGATCGACCCCGTGCGACCAGGACCAGCCCTGGCAGGCGTACGAGTAGACGTCCCGGCTACCCAGCGGCGGCGCGGCCAGCAGCGGCAGCAGCCAGAGCCCGGCGGTCAGGTACGCCCACCGACCCGACGGGGCGCCCCAGCGCAGCGACCACCAGGCCCCGACCAGCAGCACCGTGCCGACCAGCCAGCAGCCGAGCACCACCGGCCCGTGCGGGGCCCGCCAGGCGTCGGCGAGGCTGGTCACGGCGGGGGTGTCGGGCAGCGCGCCACCGAGCCAGCCGGCGACGGTCAGCAGCACCGCGCCGGCGAGTCCGGCGTACCGGGCGAGCGCGGGGGCCACCGGGCGGACCGGTCCGTCGGGCACCGCGCCGGGCTCGCTCACCGGCACCTCTCCTCAGTCGGCTCCTCGCTCGGCGGGGACCGGCCGGCGGGCCGCCCGAGCCGAACGTACCAACCGGACCACCACCACGATCACCAACAGCGTCATGAGCGGCGCGCCCGGCATCTTGCTCCACCGGGGCAGGCCGGTGCCGTCGGCCAGGACCAGGAACGCCGACACCAGCGCCACCAGCGCGAACCACCCGGTCCGGCGGGCGGTGGCGGCGAGCACGGTGAGGGGCCACATCCAGTACCAGGGGTGGAACAGCGGCGAGAGCGCGACCGTCGCGGTCAGCGCCAGGCCGGCATGCCAGAAGGGCTCCCCGCGGCGCAGCGCCCGGAACCAGAGCCAGACCAGCAGCGCCACCAGCACCAGCACGGCGATCCCCCGGGTGACCGGCAGCGCGTCGACATGCGCCCCGAAGATCGCCGCGACGTACCCGGCGGTCTGCCCGACCGCGGTGGGCGGTGAGGTCCAGGCCACGACCAGTCCGCCCTGTTCGAGGCCGCTGATGAAGCCGAAGTTGAGGCCCGCGGCGAGGGTCACGGCGACCACGGTGGCCACCGCCGCGCCGACCACCCACGCGCCGTCGCGGACCAGCGACCGGATCCGGTACGGCCCGACGATCGCGGCCAGCGCGGCGAACGGCACCACGACCAGCGCGGTGACCTTGACGGCGGCGGCCAGGCCGAGCAGCAGCCCACCGGCGAGCAGCGGCAGCGGCCGGCCCGGCCGGGCCGCCACCACGGCCAGCCCGGCGACGAGCAGGCCCACCATGAGCGCGTCGTTGTGCGCCCCGGAGACCAGGTGCACGGGCACCAGCGGGCAGGCCAGCGCCAGCCAGAGCGCCCGCTGCGGCGGCACCCCGCAGCGGCGGGCCAGCACCGGCAGGGCCCAGGCGGTCAGCGCCAGACCGGCCACCGCGAGCAGCCGGAACAGCGCCACGCTGCCGGCCAGCGACCCGGCGACCGAGACGATCGCCCCGGAGAGCACCACGAAGAGCGGCCCGTACGGGGCCGGGGTGTCCCGCCAGATGTAGGAGATGGTGTCCAGCCAGGGGCAGGGCAGCGCGGACACGCCCTGCTCGTAGGGGTTGATCCCGGCCGACCAGCTGGCACCCTGGCAGGCGTAGGCGTAGGCGTCCCGGCTGCCCAGCGGCGGGGTGAACAGCATCGGCAGCAGCCAGAGCGCGACCGTGACGAGCACCCAGCGGGTCGACGGCGCCCGGTCGCGCAGCGACCACCAGGCCCCGGCCAGCAGGGCGGTGCCGACCAGCCAGAGACCGATGGTCAGGGGCCCGTTCGGGCCCTGCCAGATGCTGACCGGGGTGGGGCGCAGGTCTGCGTGCGGCAGCGCGCCGCCGACATAGGCGGCCACGGCGAGCAGCACCGAGCCCGCCAGGCCGATCCAGCGCGAGAGGTGGTGAGGCACGCCGGACATGCTGCCAGTACGGTGGGTCGCGATCAGGAGGTGGGCATGCGGGGCGGTCGGGTGGTGGCGGTGTCCGCCGCGTCCGCGCTGGTCCTCGCCGTGCTGTATCTCACCCTGCCGGCCACCGGCTCGGACCTGTCCGCCCAGGTGGCCCGGGCCGGCTTCTTCGCCGAACACGGGCCCGCCCTGGTCGACCTGCGCTGGTACGGCGGTGTCCACCCGTGGGGCTACAGCCTGGTGTCGCCGCCGCTGATGGCGCTGCTCGGGGTCCGTCCCACCGGCGCGCTCACGCTGCTCGCCTCGGCCACCGCGTTCGCCGCCCTGCTGGTCCGGACCCGGATGCCCCGGCCCCTGCTGGGCAGCCTGGTCGGGGTGCTGACGATCGCCGGCAACCTGGTCTCCGGCCGGGTGACATACGCCCTCGGGGTCGCCTTCGGCCTGGCCGCGCTGCTCGCCCTGGCCTGGCCGGGGGCGGCCGGCCGCGCCCGGTGGTCGCGCGCCGTGCTCGCCGGCCTGGCGGCCCTGCTCGCCTCGGCGGCCAGCCCGGTGGCCGGGCTCTTCGTCGGCCTGGCCGGCGTCGCCCTGCTGCTCACCCGCCGGTACGCCGACGGCCTGCTGCTCGCCGTGCCCGCCGCCGCGCCCCTCGCGGTGACCGGGTTGCTCTTCGGCGAGGGCGGCTGGATGAACATCAGCCACGCCGACGCCCTGCACGCGGTGGTGACCAGCCTGCTGGTGGCCGCGCTGGTCGCCTACCGGCCGGTGCGGGCCGGGGCGCTGCTGTCGGCGGCCGGGGTGCTCGCTGCGGCGCTGCTGCACACCCCGGTCGGCCTGAACGCCACCCGACTGGTGGTGATGTTCGCGCTGCCCGTGCTGGCCGCCGCCGCGACGCTCCCCCGCCGGCTGACCGACCGCCTGCCGAACCGCACGCCCGCCCGACCCCCCGCGGGCGAGCCCGCTCCGCCGTCCCTGACCGGCCCGGAGCCGCCGTCGGCGGGGAAGCCGGCTCGGCCGAGGGCGGTGCGGCGGCGGGTGGCCGGGGCGGTGGCCCTGGCGGCGGTCTGCTGGTGGCAGCCGCCGGTGGTCGTCGCCGACCTGGCCAGCGCGGACGATCCGACGGCCGAGGCGGCGTACTTCGCGCCGCTGGGCGCCGAACTGGACCGGCGCGGGCTCACCGGACGGGTGGAGGTGCCGCCGACCCGCAACTACTGGGAGGCCGCCCACCTCGGCGAGGTGCCGCTGGCCCGGGGCTGGCTGCGCCAGGCCGACATCGCCCGCAATCCGCTCTTCTTCGCCACCGTCCCGGGCGCGTCCGGCACCCGCGTCCCACTGACCGCGGACAGCTACCGCACCTGGCTGACCGAGAACGCGGTGCAGTACGTCGCCGTGCCCGACGTCGAGCTGTCCTGGGTGGGACGGCCGGAGGGCGACCTGGTCCGGGCCGGCCTGCCGTACCTCACCGAGGTCTGGTCGGACCGGCACTGGCGGCTCTACGCGGTCGCCGACCCGACCCCGCTGGTCGGCTCCCCCGGGGAGCTGGTCCGCCAGGACGCCGCCACGGTGACCTTCCGGGCCCCCGGCCCCGGCCCGGTGCCGCTGCGGGTCCGCCACGACCGCTGGCTGACCGTCACCGGCGGCGCCACCCTCGCCCCGGCCGGCGACTGGACGACGGTGACCGTCCCGCGCGCCGGCACCTACACCCTCGGCGGCTGACCCGGGCTGCCCCCCGTGAGCCGCTACGAACTTGATGACGTGGACGACTCGTCCGACCTTGATGGTGTGGACGACTCATCCGATCCGCGGCCCAAGGGTCGTGGATGAATCACCTGCGTCATCAAGTTCCTAGCCGTCGACGAGGAGGCGGGCGACCCGGCCGGCACCGGAAAATGCCTTCCGCACTAGGCCGGGGCGTCGAGGACTCGCTCCATGGCGGCCCGGGAGCGGCGGCCGGCGCGCAGGTACTCGTCGAGGAACTCGCCCGGATCGTCCCCGCCGAGCAGCCGCACCACGCCGGCCAGCTCCACCCCGTGTCGTGGCAGCTGGTCGCCGGCCCGGCCGCGGACCAGCATCAGCGCGTTGCGTACCTGCGCGGCGAGCGTCCAACCGGCCGCCATCTCGGCCGCGTCGTCGGGATCCACCAGCCCGGCGTCCCGGGCCGCCGCCAGGGCGGCGAGGGTGCCCGTGCCGCGCAGCGCGGCCAGCCGGCCGGCGTGCCGGAGCTGGAGCAGCTGCACCGCCCACTCCACGTCGGCGAGCCCGCCGCGCCCCAGCTTGGTGTGGGTGGCCGGGTCGGCGCCCCGGGGCAGCCGCTCGGTCTCCACCCGGGCCTTGATCCGGCGGATCTCCACCACCTGCTCGCGGGTCAGCCCGTCGGCCGGGTACCGCACCGGGTCGACCATCGCCTCGAACTCGGCGCCCAGATCGGCGTCGCCGCAGACGAACCGGGCCCGCAGCAGCGCCTGCGCCTCCCACACCTTCGACCAGCGGGCGTAGTACTGGGCGTACGCGGCGAGGCTGCGCACCAGGGGGCCCTGCCGGCCCTCGGGGCGCAGGTCGGCGTCGACCCCGAGCGGCGGGTCGGGGGCCGGCGCGGAGAGCAGCCGGCGCAGCTCCTCGGCGATGGCGTGCGCGGCGGCAGCGGTGGCCCCCTCGTCCGCGCCGGACGGCGGGTCGTAGACGAAGAGCACGTCGGCGTCGGAGAGGTAGTTGGACTCGCACCCGCCCAGCCGGCCCATGCCGATCACGGCGAAGCGCAGGCCAGGCGGGCCGGGCTGGGCGGCCCGGGCGGTACGCAACGCGGCGGCCAGGGTGGCGTCGGCGACGTCGGAGAGGGCGCGGCCGACCGCGCCCACGTCCGCCAGGGTGGGCACCCGCCCACCGCCGTCCGCCGTCCGCGGAGTGAGCGGGGCGAGCGCCCCGGCCCGGCTGAGCACGTCGGCGCAGGCGAGCCGGACCAGCTCGCGGCGGCGCAGCGCGCGGACCGCGCGGGTGGCCTCGACCGGGTCGTCGTGCCGGGCCGCGGCGGCGGTGAAGCCCTCGCCGAGCACCTCGCGCGGGCGCGGGGTCAGCTCAGTGTCCTCGGCCAGCAGCCGCAGCGCCTCCGGCTCGCGGGCCAGCAGGTCGGCGGCGTACCGGGAGGAGGAGAGCACCCGGGCCAGCCGGCGGGCCACCGGGCCGGAGTCGCGCAGCAGCCGCAGGTACCAGGGCGTGCTGCCGAGCTTCTCGGAGACCTGCCGATAGTTGAGCAGCCCCCGGTCCGGCTCGGGCGCGTCGGCGAACTCGCTGAGCAGCACCGGCAGCAGGGTGCGCTGGATGGCGGCGGTGCGGCTCACCCCGCCGGTGAGCGCCTGGAGGTGACGCAGCGCCCCGGCCGGGTCGGCGAAGCCGAGAATCTCCAGCCGGTGGCGGGCCGCCTCCGGGGTCAGCCGCAGCCCCTCGGCCGGCACCCGGGCCACCGACTCCAGCAGCGGCCGGTAGAGCAGCTTGGCGTGCAGCCGGCGTACCTCGGTGGCGTGGGTGACCCACTCGGCGCGGAACTCCTCGACGGCGCTGCGGCCCGGGGTGGCCGCGTAGCCGAGCGCGGCGGCCAGCCAGCGCAGCGCGGCCGGCTCGGTCGGCACGGTGTGGGTGCGGCGCAGGCCCTGGAGCTGGAGCCGGTGCTCGACGCCGCGCAGGAAGCGGTAGCCGCGCAGCAGCGCCTCCCCGTCGGCACGGCCGACGTAGCCGCCGGTGACCAGGGCGCGCAGCGCCGGGATGGTGCCCGGCGCCCGCAACGACTCGTCGCCCCGGCCGTGCACGAGCTGGAGCAGCTGGACGGCGAACTCGATGTCGCGCAGCCCGCCCGGGCCGCGCTTGATCTCGCGTTCCAGCTCCTTCGGCGGGATGTTGTCGATGATCTTCCGGCGCATCGCCCGGACGTCCTCGACCGCCTCCGGCCGCTCCGCGGCGGTCCAGACCAGCGGAGCCAGCTCGTCGATCCACTCCCCGGCGAGCGCCAGGTCGCCGGCCGCCGGCCGGGCCTTGAGCAGCGCCTGGAACTCCCAGGTGCGGGCCCAGCGGCGGTAGTAGGCCAGGTGGCTGGCGAGGGTGCGGACCAGCGGCCCCCGGTTGCCCTCCGGACGCAGCGCGGCGTCGACCGGCCAGGCGACCAGCCCGCAGACGTGGATCAGCCGGGTGGCGACCAGCGTGGCGGCGCCCAGGTCCTCGTCGCCGGCGGCGACGAAGATGACGTCCACGTCGGAGACGTAGTTGAGCTCGTCGCCACCGCACTTGCCCATCGCCACCACGGCCAGGCGCGGCCGGGGCGTGCCCTCCGGCAGCTCCTCGACAGCGATGTCGTAGGCGGCGGCCAGGGTGGCGTCGGCTAGCCCGGAGAGCGCCGCCATGGTCTGCTCCAGGCCGCGCCCGCCGGTCAGGTCGGCCGCCGCGATCCGCAGCAGCGCCAACCGGTACGCCTGCCGCAGCACCGGGACCGGGCCGGTGGCGGCGGTCAGCCGGGCGGCGGCGGCCAGGTCGAGCCGGCCGTCGGCGCGGGGCGCCAGCCCGTCCGCCTCGGTGGCCAGCACGGCCCACTGGTGGGGGTTGGCCACCAGGTGGTCGCCGAGCGCCGAGGAGGCGCCGAGGACGGCGACCAGGCGGCGGAGCAGCCCCGGGTCGGCGGCGAGCGCGTCCAGCACCACCGGCTTCTCCGCGGTCCGCCGTTCCGCCTCGACGAGGCGGTGCAGCTGGCGCAGCGCCAGGTCCGGGTTGGCGGCCCGGGACAGCGCGGCGAGCAGCTCGCCGGCCGCCTCGTCTGTGGGCTCCTGCTCGTCGAGACGCCACAACCCGAGCCCGTCCGGACCGAGCAGGTCGGCGGCGCGCGCCCCGCCGTCGGCCTCGGCGAAGCCGTAGCGGGCCAGGCGCCCCCGGGTCGGTCGGGTCATCTCAGTGCCCGAGCAGCGGCAGGCTGGGGCGGACGGTGGCGTCGTCCAGCTCGCCGAGGGCGAGGGCGGCGAACCGGATGGCGAACGGCTGCCAGACCTCCTCCACGTCCGCCATCACCCGGTCGCAGGCCGCCACCACCAGCTCCGGGTCGTAGCCCAGCTCGGCCAGCAGCTCGGAGTCGCGGGCCCAGTCGGCGATCATCGCGGTGTCGCACTCGATGTGGAACTGCAGCCCCCAGGCCCGGTCGCCGAGGCGGAACGCCTGGTTCGGGTAGCGGGTCGAGGCGGCCAGCAGGGTGGCGCCGTGCGGCAGCTCGGTGATCTCGTCGGAGTGCCACTGGAGCACGTCCGGCATCAGCGGCACGTAGCGGAAGAGCGGGTCGGTGTCGGCGGCGTCCCGCTTGCCCACCACGGCCGGCCCGACCTCCGGCCCGGACGGGCTGCGCTCGACCTGCCCGGCGTGGGCCGAGGCCAGCAGCTGCCCGCCGAGGCACACCCCGAGGGTGGGGATCCGCTGCCGGACCGCCTTGCGCAGCAGCCCCTCCAGCGCCGGGAACCAGGGCGCGCCGGGGCTCCCGTCGGCCAGCGGGTAGGCCTGCTGCTCGCCGCCGAGCACCACCAGGGCGACGTACCCGTCGAGGTCGGCGGGAAGCTCGTCCCCGGCGTGCGGGCGCAGGACCCACAGGTCCAGGCCGCCCTCGGTGAGCCACTCACCCAGGCGGCGGAGGTCGTCGGTCGGGTCGTTCTCGATCACCAGCGCGGTCGCCACGACGTCGAGGCTATCCGGTACGCCCGGCGGCACCCGGTCCGGCTCGGCCGCACTAGGCTCCCGTCGTGCTCACCGACGACTGCCTGCGCCCGCCGGTCCTGCGCCCCGGCGACCAGGTGATGCTGGTCTCCCCCTCCGGCCCGACCCGCCCGGAGCGGGTGGCCCGCGGCATCGAACTGCTCACCGGCTGGGGGCTGCGCCCGGTGCCCGCGCCCAACGCGTACGCCCGCCAGGGCTACCTGGCCGGCGCCGACGAGCTGCGGGCCGCCGACCTGAACGCCGCGTTCGCCGACCCGGAGATCCGCGGGGTGATCTGCACCCGGGGCGGCTACGGCGCGCAGCGGGTGGTGGACCTGATCGACATGGCGGCGGTCCGCCGCGACCCGAAGGTGGTGGCCGGCTTCTCCGACATCACCGCGTTGCAGTTCGCGCTCTGGCGGGGCGCCCGGCTGGCCGGCGTGCACGGCCCCGGCGCGGCATGGCGGGACGAGCGCACCCCGCTCCGCTCCGCGGAGTCGCTGCACGCCGCGCTGATGACCACCGAGCCGGTGACCGTCGAGGCGGTGAAGGAGGAGGAGACGTACCCGGTCCGGGTGCCCGGGCGGGCGGAGGGGCGGCTGCTCGGCGGCAACCTGTGCCTGATCACCGCGTCGATCGGCACCCCGGACATGCCCGACCTGACCGGGGCGGTGCTGCTGGTCGAGGAGGTACAGGAACCGCCGTACAAGATCGACCGGATGCTCACCCACCTGCGCCGCTGCGGCGCTCTGGACGGGATCGCCGGGGTGGCGGTGGGCCAGTTCACGGAGTGCGCCGACGGCTGGGACACCACCGTCACCGACGTGCTCACCGAGCGCCTCGGCGACCTGGGCGTCCCCGTCCTGGGCGGCCTCCCCATCGGCCACGGCCCGGACCAACTGACCATCCCGGTCGGTACCCCCGCCGTCCTCGACGCCACCACCGGCACCCTCACGGTCTCCCCCGCCGTCCGCTGACCCCTGCCGGACCCCCGTCGATCATGAGGTTGGCGGCAGTTTGAAGATCCACCACTGCCGCCAACCTCATGATCACCGAGGGCTATGGGGTGAGGTGGGCTACGGCGCCGGTCTCCAGCGCGATCCAGACGGTGCCGTCGGGGGTCACCGTGAGGCCGTGGGGTTCGGAGCCGGGGGTGGGCAGGTCGTGTCCCGTGATGCGGCCCGCCTTGTCGATGTGGCCGATCCGGTTGGCGCCCCATTCGGTGAACCAGCAGCCGCCCGCCGGATCGGCGACGATCGCGTGCGGGCGGGCCGCCCGGTCCGGCAGCGGGAACTCGTCGATCCGGCCGTCCGGGGTGATCCGGCCGAGCTGACCGGCGGCGATCTCGACGAACCAGAGCGCCCCGTCGCCGCCCAGGGTGATGCCCACCGGTCCGGCCTCCTCGGTCGGCAGGGCGTGCAGGGTCACCCGGCCGTCCAGGGCGACCCGGGCGATCGCGTTCGCCTGGTTGAGGGTGAGCCAGAGCGCGCCGTCCGGCCCGGCGGCCAGCATCGACGGGAAGCCCTTGTCGACCGGCAGCGGGAAGGTGGTGACCGCCCCGTCGACGGTGACCCGGCCGACCGTGTCGTCGCCCATGCCGGCGTACCAGAGGGCGCCGTCCGGGCCGACGGCGAGCCCGCACGGCCCGGTCCCCGGCGGGAGCGCGACGGAACCGGTCTGCCCGTCCACGGTGATCCGGCCCAGCCGGTGGTCGCCGGAGCGGGTGTACCAGAGCGCGCCGTCCGGGCCGGCGGTGATGATCAGCGGCCGGCTCTCCGCCGGATCCGCGAGAAAGGTGCGCACCTCGCCGTCCGGCCCGACCCGGGCGACGCCACCCGTCCCGGCCAGCGTCAGCCAGAGCGCGCCGTCCGGGCCGGCGGTGATGCCGTACGGCCCCGAGCGTGGTTCCGGCAGCTCGATCTCGCGAATGGAGGGGTTCGTCATGCGGCTTCGCCTTCCGTCGGGTGACCGTCCCACCCTCCCGGCCACCGCGAGCCCTTCGCAACTGGTTTGTCCCGGTTCATGGATGCGATTGCCAGCGCGCTGACAGGTTCGCCACGGGTTGCACCCAGCTTTGCCGGTCACTGTCGGTGACGTCAACGCACCACCACCGAACAGGAGAACAGCATGATCCGCAGGATGTCGAGGAAGCACCTGCTGGCCGGCCTGGCCGCCGCCGGAGTGCTCGGCGTCGGGATCGCCGCCCCGACGGTGGCGCTCGCCGACGACAAGAGCCCGAGCCCGGCCCCGAGCGCCAGCACGAGCACAGACCAGGGCACCGACCGGCAGCAGCAGCGGGCCGACCGGCAGGCCGAGTTCGCCGAGGCGCTCGCCAAGGAACTGGGCGTCCCGACCGACAAGGTCACCGCGGCGCTGGAGAAGCTGCGCGAGCAGCGCCAGGCCGACCGGCCCGACCGGCCCGAGCGGCCGTCGACCGAGGACCGGCAGGCCGCGCTGAAGGAGCGGCTGGACCAGGCCGTCAAGGACGGCAAGCTCACCCAGGAGCAGGCCGACGCGGTGCTGAAGGCCGCCGAGGCCGGTGTCTTCCCGGGCCCGGGCGGTCACGGCCACCGCGGCGGCGGCGACCGGCCCGGCAACTGACCCGGGTGGCCCCGCCGACTCCTCACCGGCCGCACCTCCCTCCCGGCCGCGATCCGCTCCCCGGCGGGGCCACCCACTGACGCGCGTTCGGGTGCGTTTGTTGTCGTCCGGGCGACAACAAACGCACCCGAACGCTCATCCGGCGGCCGGTGGGGTGAAGACGCCGAGGTGATTGCCCGACGGGTCGAGCAGGCGGGCGAAGGTCAGCCCGCTCGGCGCGCTGCGGGGCGGGACCAGCACCTTGCCCCCGGCCGCCTCGGCCCGCCGGCAGGTCTCCGCCACGTCGGCGACCTCGGCGTAGAAGATCGCGTAGTTCGGGGAGTCGCCGTTGGTGGCGCGGATCGCGCCGCCGATCCCCCGCTCCCCGCCGGCCGCCGTCTGCCGGTACGACGCCCCCGGGCCGCCCTGCTCCTCGAAGGTCCAGCCGAACAGGTCGGCGTAGAAGCGCTCGACCTCCTCGGGGCGGTCGGAGCCGATCTCGAACCAGGTGACGGGCGTGCTGGACATGCTTCCTCCTGTGGCTCGCGCCGGCCGGTCGGCCGGCGTCGTCAGGAGTCAGCCTCGACGCCCTCCGCGACACCGTCCTGTCGGAGTTTCTCGGGCAGGTCGGCTGGATTCCTCACCAGCGGGCGCAGCCGCCGGGCGAGGTCCGGACGCCGGTCGCCGTAGCGCTCGTCGAACCCGGCGAACGCGGAGGCCCAGACCTGTGGCGCCAACATCCGCTGCTCGCGCAGGCGCAGCAGCACCTCCGCGGAGGCGTCGTCCAACCAGTCCGGGGCCAGCATCTGTGCGTCGTGGAGGTAATCGAGCACCTCGGCCAGGCGCAGGTCGGCCGCGTCCCCCGCGCCCAGCACCGCTCGCACGCACCGGAACAGGGCGGCGGACACCTCACGGTCCTCCAGCAGGTCGGTGTCGGCCGCCGACATCACCTCGGTGACCACGTCGGCGGACACCTCGCGGTCCCCTGCGATCCGGTCGAGCAGGAGCCGCAGGTACGCGGCCCGATCCCAGTCCGGTATCGGTCCCGCCAGGTCGTTCAGCAGGTGCACGCAGCGCAGGTACACGGCCATCCGCTCCTGCTGCGTCGCCGGGCGCAACGGCAGGAGCCAGGCCTCGACGAGCGCATGGGCCGCGGAGGGAAGGACGGCGTTTCCGACGTCGTGGAACGCGGCCAGCGCGGTCGGAAGCCGGTCGAACATCGGCTCCAGGGCATGCACGACCACGGCTGCGTCGGCGTCGCAGGTCAGGTGGGCGTTGCGCCGCAGTCTGGCGAGCATCTCCCGGGGCAGGCCGTAGGGTGTCCCCCGCAGCGACGACAGCCCCATGGACCAGAGCACGTCCAGGTCAGGTGGCGCGGCGAACTGGTCGTCCGTCCAGATCCGGACGTCCCGTCCCGCGCCCTCCCCGATGCGCTCGAGCGCCAGCAGGTCGGTCAGGCCCTGCCATTCCTCGGGGTCCAACTGGGCACGCCAGAGCCCGACCTGCGCCCGCCATTCGTCGACCACATCGGTCGCCTCCGGAAAGAGCATCCGCCCGGTCAACGGACCGCCGGCCACCAGGTTGAGCAGCAGCAGGTTGGCGCTGTAGACGGCGTAGCGGGCGGGAACCCGGAGGCGTCGGGGCGCGTAGCCGCCGAACCGGCGGGCAGCGGTGGCGTACGGAGCGGCCCGGAACAGCCGCAGCAGCAGCCGCGCCCAGCCGCTCCGGTAGGCATGGGCCCGGCCGGCCAGGCGCTCGTCGAGGAAGGCCAGCACGGTGGTCCGGGTGCTGAGCACGGTGTACGACAGCAGGGCGTGCAGCAGGTCGTCGTCGACCGGCTCGCCACCCCAGGACAGGCTGGCCGCGGAGTCCCGGGCCACCAGATCGTCCACCACCTCGGCGGTGAGCCGCGCGACCAGGTACTCGCCGAAGGTGGCGTGCAGGAACTCGTACGTCTCGCGACGCCGCTCCTCGTCGGCGGCGCGGGAGCGGTGGATGAAGAAGAACCGGCCTAGCACCACCTCGGCCGCCGCCAGCGGGGCGCGCAGCCCGTCCCGCTGACGCGTCGCCGATCCGCCGAGGGGCAGCGCGGCCAGGTCGGCGTCCAGCTCGGAGGCGCTGACCCACTGGGTGCCCCGGTTGAACATCGCGAACGCCACCACGGCGAGCCGGCGCAGCTCATCCTGGACCGCCCGGTCCAGCTCCGGCTCGGGCAGGCCGGCGCCCTGCTTGACCACCTCCCGCCACGCGAAGCGGCGCAGCAGCCGCTCGTACAGCTCGCCGCGGCGCAGCTCCCCGGCCTGGCGCAGGTCGTGCCCCTCGGCGTCGTAGAGGGCCAGCATCAACAGCAGCAGCGGCTGCTCCGCCAGCTCCCGATGGGACAGCACGGTGGCCGGGTCGAGCGGCCGGGCGCCCGGCGCCCGGAAGGCGGACGCGTTGACCCGGTTCCACGTCCGCACCCAGGCATCGACCCGCGCCTCGTCGAACGGTTCCAGCCGCACGGCCACCGTGCCGGGCGGCGGCTGCGCCCGGTCGGCCACGCTGGTCCGGCTGGTCACCACCACGGCCACCGGCCGGCCCTGGTCGGCCTCGCGGCGCTGGAAGCCGGCCACCCGGCGCAGGTAGTCGGTCTGGCTGACCCCGCTCGCCTGGAGCAGCTCGTCGAAGCCGTCCAGCAGCACCACCGGCAAGGCGTCGCCGGCCGATCGGGCCAGCGCCGGCCATTCGACGCGCTCGCCCGTGTCGTTGCGGACCGCCTGCTCGATCTGGTCCTGGAGGTCACCGGCCGCGTACACGTCGCGCAGCACCACTCGGACCACCAGGAAGTCGGCCGCCGGCAGCCGGGCGGCGACGATCCGGGTCAACACCGACTTGCCGGAGCCCGGCTGCCCCAGCACCAGCAGCGGCGCGCGGGTCGCGCCGGGCGTGGTGAGGTGCACGACGAGGGACTGCCAGAGGTCGTCCCGGACCGGCTGGTCGTCCCACCAGCTCTCGTCGGCCGGCCGGGCGTCCCGGTCCAGCTCGGCGATCCGGCAGAGCGGCGGCACGTACGCCTCGCCGAGCGTCGGGACGGTCAGCCCGGCCGGCACGTCGCCGGAGGTGATGATCGGCCGGCGCAGCTCGGCGGCGTACGCGGCGGCGAGACCGGCCCGCCGCCGGTCGGGCGCGCGCCCGGTGGAGAGGTCGGCCAGGGCCCGGTGCAGGTCGGCCAGGCCCAGCGACAGCCGGCGGACCTCCGCCCGGGTGGCCTCGTGCTCGTGCAGGCCGGCCCAGAAGGACACCTCGGGGAAGTCCACGGCGAGCCGGCCCAGCAGGTCCCGGTGCCGGTCGGCGGCGGCGGCCGGGAGGTCGGCCAGTGCCCGCTCGGTCGCCCGCCACCGCGCGTCGAAGAGCGTGTCGCCGACCGCCAGCCCACGGACGAAGGTGAGGAAGGCGGTGACCAGCCCCGCGTACCAGGCGACGAGAGCCGACCGCAGCGCGGGATAGGGCAGGTGCGGACCGGGCACCGGCGCCGCCGTGGCGAACAGGGCGGCGGTCAGGTCGTCGGCGGCGTGCCGGGCGCCGGCCAGGCCCAGCTGGTCGGACCGGCCGATGCGCAGATCGCCGACGGCGAACGGCAGCTCCAGCTCGCCCAGCGCCTCGAAGAAGGCGGTCACCGCGAGGACCCCGTGCGCCGCCTCCAGCCGCTGCGTACGCCCGTAGCGCGACAGCCCGGAGTGCTTCTCCGACAGGCCGCGCACCAGATCGTGGCCGAGCCGGACGAACTCCGCCCGCGCGTCGAAGATGCTCAGCAGCGCCGGCACCGGCACGGAGGCGGCCAGCAGCACGCCCCCGGTGAGCTTGTCGAACCAGTCGACGAACCGGCTCTTCTCCCCGCCGAGCAGGCGGACCGCGTCGGCGTAGCTGAGCGTGTCGGACACCCGCGCTCCTCCCCCAGGCACGGCCGGACCCGTCAGCATCCCGCATCCGCCCGGTGAACGCTGTCGGGTATCAGACCAGACTCAGTGGACGGACCCGCCCGGCCGGAATGTCCAGGTCCTCGGGGCGCAGCTCCCGGGTCACCGGCTCGGCCAGCGGACACACCGCGACGATCCGGTCGGTGCGAAAGCAGCGGAGCCCGTCGCGCAGCCGGCACCAGGCGACCAGGTACCAGTGCGTCGCGTTGCCCAGGTAGGCCAGCGGCTCCACATCCCGGGCCGAGGCGGCGCCGCCCCGGTCCGCGTAGCGCAGGCGGAGCACCCGGCGGGCGGCCACCGCGTCGGCGACGGCGGCCGGGACGGGGGTGTCCGGCCCGCCGCCGATCAGGTGCACCCGGCCGGCCAGCCGGTGCGCCTCGGCGGCGTCGGCGGGCGGCATCACCGCGACCAGCTTGCGCAGCGCCGCGCCGGCGGCCGGGGCGAACGGCGTGCCGCCCAGCCGGTGCAGCGCGACGGCCATCGCCACCGCCTCGCCCGGGGTCAGGTTGACCGGGGGCAGGGTGCGCGCCCGGTCGACCACGTAGCCACCGGTGCGGCCCGGCTCGGCCCAGATCGGCACCCCGGCGTCCTGCAACGCGGTGATGTCCCGCTCGATGGTGCGGGTGCTGACCTCGAAGCGCCCGGCCAGCCAGCGGGCGCTGCGCGGCCGCGGCGACACCGCCCGCAGCTCCTCCACCAGCGCGTAGAGACGGTCGGTGCGGTTCACGCCCGGAGGCTATGCCCCGGGTACGACAGGCTCAGGCGATGCAGGCGCAGACGATCAGCGCGGCGCCGAAGTGAGTGGCGGCGCTGACCCGGGCCGCCGGGTGCGGCTCGTCGGAGCAGATGATCTCGCCGAGTCTGCCCGGGGTGAGCAGGTCCAGCACGAGGAAGGCCAGCGCCATCACGAGCAGGCCGACCAGACCGAAGACCACCGTCGAGGCCAGCCCCTTGCCGAAGGAGCTGTAGCTGGTGAGGATCGCGGTGAAGACGATGCCGGCGATGCCGAGCTGGTTGGCGGCGAGCAGCAGCGCGGCGTTGCCGTTGCGGCGCACCCAGATCAGCTCCCGCAGCCGGCCCGGGGTGAGCAGGTCGACCAGCAGGAAGCCGGCGGCCATCAGCGCCACCCCGACGACCCCGAACACGATGCTCTGCCAGGCCCCGCTGAGCAGCTCCTCCAGCACCGAACGCCTCCCCGGGCTCCGCGCCGCCCGACGCGATGCCGGGGCGGTGCCGCAGACGATAGCGGCACCGCACCACCGTGATCTAGAGCGACAGGTAACGCTGCCGCTCGTAGGGGGTGACCTCGCGGCGGTACTGCTCCCACTCGGCCCGCTTGTTGCGCAGGAAGAAGTCGAAGACGTGCTCGCCGAGCACCTCGGCGACCAGCTCGGAGCCGGCCATCACGTCGATCGCCTCGGCCAGGTTCTCCGGGAGCGCCTCGTAGCCCATGGCGCGGCGCTCGGCGCTGCTCAGCGACCACACGTCGTCCTCGGCGCCCGGCGGCAGCTCGTAGCCCTCCTCGATGCCCTTGAGGCCGGCGCCGAGCATGACCGCGAAGGCCAGGTAGGGGTTGGTCGCCGAGTCCAGCGAGCGCACCTCGACCCGGGCCGAGTTGGGCTTGCCGTAGGCGGGCACCCGGACCAGCGCCGACCGGTTCAGGTGACCCCAGCAGACGTACGCCGGGCTCTCGGTGATCCGGTCCGGCAGCGCCAGCGGGAAGAGCCGCTTGTAGGAGTTGACCCACTGGTTGGTGACGGCCGTGTACTCGCGGGCGTGGGTGAGCAGCCCGGCGATGAACGACTTGGCCACCTTGGAGAGCTTCATCGGGTCGCCGGCGTCGTGGAACGCGTTGCGCTCCCCCTCGAACAGGGACAGGTGGGTGTGCATGCCGCTGCCCGGCTGGTCGGTGAAGGGCTTCGGCATGAAGCTGGCCTGCACCCCGGTGGAGAGGGCGACCTCCTTCACCACGTGCCGGAAGGTCATGATGTTGTCGGCGGTGGTCAGCGCGTCGGCGTAGCGCAGGTCGATCTCCTGCTGGCCGGGGGCCACCTCGTGGTGGCTGAACTCCACCGAGATGCCGATCCGCTCCAGCGCCAGCACCGCCTGCCGGCGGAAGTCGCGGGCCACCGCGTGGGTGGTGTGCTCGAAGTAGCCGCCGGTGTCCACCGGGGTGGGCAGCGAGCCGTCCTGCGGGCCATTCTCCAGCAGGAAGAACTCGATCTCCGGGTGGGTGTAGAAGGTGAAGCCCTTCTCGGCCGCCCGGGAGAGCGCCCGGCGCAGCACGTGCCGCGGGTCGGCCCAGGACGGGCTGCCGTCGGGAAGCAGGATGTCGCAGAACATCCGGGCGCTCTCGCCGCTGACCCCGCCCTCGAAGGGGAAGACCTGGAAGGTGGTCGGATCGGGCATGGCCACCATGTCCGACTCGAAGACGCGGGCGAAGCCCTCGATGGCGGAGCCGTCGAAGCCGATGCCCTCCTCGAAGGCCGCCTCCAGCTCTGCGGGAGCGACCGACACGCTCTTGAGCGTGCCGAGCACGTCGGTGAACCACAGCCGGACGAACCGGATGTCCCGCTCTTCCAGCGTACGGAGGACGAACTCCTGCTGACGGTCCACTTCCACCCCTCGTGACACGTACTCTCCGCACCGGTCGGGCCGGCCCGGCCTGACCGCCCAGTCTCCACCGGTCTCGTTACGCCGACGTTACGCCCCCACCCACCGGGTGTCCTGCCGTGTCCCGCCCGGGGAGACGGCCGGAACGAGGTCCGGTGTCTCCCGCGTCCGGTCCGATTCGGCCCCTCCGGCTGGGGCAAGATGAGGGCATGCCCACCCTGCGTCTCGCCCTGTGCCAGGTCGACCCGACGGTCGGCGACATCGCCGGCAACGCCGACCTGGTCCGCACCTGGGCCCGCAAGGCCGCCGACGCCGGCGCCCAGCTCGCCCTCTTCCCGGAGC
This sequence comes from Micromonospora sp. NPDC023966, assembly GCF_040639095.1. NCBI lineage: Bacteria > Bacillati > Actinomycetota > Actinomycetes > Micromonosporales > Micromonosporaceae > Micromonospora > Micromonospora sp. NPDC023966. The sequence continues at coordinate 149,635 of NZ_JBEZZJ010000006.1, forward strand.
TGATGCTGACCGGTTACCCGGTCGAGGACCTGGTCTTCCGCCGGTCCTTCGTCGCCGCCTCGCGGGCCGCCCTGCACCGGCTCGCCGCCGACCTGGCCGCCGACGGCCTCGGTGACCTGCCGATCCTGGTGGGCTACCTGGACGCGGACGGCCCGCCGCAGGTCAGCGCCGACGCCGAGCCGGGCAAGGGGGCCCGCAACGCGGCCGCGCTGCTGCACGGCGGGGCGGTGGTGGCCACCTACTTCAAGCACCACCTGCCCAACTACGGCGTCTTCGACGAGGATCGCTACTTCGTCTCCGGTGACACGCTGACCGTGGTCCGGATCGGCGGGGTGGACGTCGCGCTGACCATCTGCGAGGACCTCTGGCAGGCCGGCGGCCCGTTCGCGGTGGCCCGCCACGCGGGCGTCGGGCTGGTGCTCAACATCAACGGCTCGCCGTACGAGCTGAACAAGGACGACATCCGCCTGCCGCTGGTCCGCCGCCGGGCGGCCGAGGCCGACGCCGCCATCGCGTACGTGAACATGGTCGGTGGCCAGGACGAGCTGGTCTACGACGGCGACTCGATGATCGTCGACGCGAACGGCACGCTGCTCGCCCGGGCGCCCCAGTTCGTCGAGCACCTGCTGGTGCACGACCTGGACCTGCCGCCGGCCAAGGAGCCGGTCGACGTCGAGGAGCGGGCCGACGACATGCGGATCGTCCGGGCCAAGGTCAGCGACATCCTGCCGCCGGCTCCCGTGGGCGAGGTCGCGGTCGGCGGGATCATCGAGCCGGTCGCCGACGAGGCGGAGGTCTGGCAGGCGCTGGTGCTGGGCCTGCGCGACTACGTCAACAAGAACCGGTTCCCCTCGGTGGTGCTCGGCCTCTCCGGCGGCATCGACTCGGCGGTGGTGGCGGCGCTGGCCGTCGACGCGCTCGGCCCGGACCGGGTGGTCGGGGTGTCGCTGCCCAGCCAGCACTCCTCCGAGCACTCCCGGGCCGACGCCGAGGAGCTGGCCAAGCGCACCCGCCTCGACTTCCGGATCGAACCGATCCAGCCCATGGTGGACACCTTCCTGGCCAACATGTCGCTCGCCGGGGTGACCGTGGAGAACCTCCAGGCCCGGGTGCGCGGCGTGATCCTCATGGCGCTGTCGAACCAGGAGGGCCACCTGGTCCTCACCACCGGCAACAAGAGCGAGCTGGCGGTCGGCTACTCCACCCTGTACGGCGACTCGGTGGGCGGCTACAACCCGGTCAAGGACGTCTGGAAGACGCTGATCTGGCGGCTGGCCAAGTGGCGCAACGCCGAAGCGGAGCAGCGCGGCGAGACGCCGCCGATCCCGGAGAGCTCGATCGGCAAGCCGCCGTCGGCCGAGCTGAGCCCGGGCCAGCTCGACAGCGACAGCCTCCCGGAGTACGACGTGCTCGACCCGATCCTGATCGGCTACGTCGACGGCGACCTGGGCCGGGACGGCCTGGTCGAGTCGGGTCACGACCCGGCGATCGTGGACCGGGTGCTGCGGATGGTGGATACCGCCGAGTACAAGCGCCGGCAGTCCGCCCCCGGCACCAAGATCTCCATCAAGGCGTTCGGCCGGGACCGGCGGCTGCCGATCACCAACCGCTGGCGCGAGGACGGCTGACCCGCTCCCCGGCGGCCCGGCTGCCGGGAGTGAAATCCTCCACTCCGCCCTGCCCCCGGCCGCTGTCCCGGTGCGACGATCGCGGCGGAACCCGGGGACCGCGAACGCGGCCTCGAGGAAGGAGAGAGTCATGGTGGAGTCCACCCCGACCGAGGTGACCGCCCTCTACGGCGGGCCGGCCACCCGCCGGGTCCGCACCCGCGACCTGATCGCCGCCAAGGAGCGCGGCGAGCGCTGGGCGATGCTCACCTCGTACGACCAGTACACCGCCTCGATCTTCGACCGGGCGGGGATCCCGGTGCTGCTGGTCGGCGACTCGGCGGCGAACAACGTGTTCGGCTACGAGACCACCCTGCCGGTGACCGCCGAGGAGCTGCTTCCCTTGGTCCGCGCGGTGGTCCGGGCGACCCGGCAGGCGCTGATCGTCGGTGACCTGCCCTTCGGCTCCTACGAGGAGGGGCCGACGCAGGCGCTGCGGACCGCGGTGCGGTTCATGAAGGAGGGCGGCTGCCACGCGGTGAAGCTGGAGGGCGGCCGGCGCTGTGCCGCCCAGATCGAGGCGATCGTCGGGGCGGGCATCCCGGTGATGGCGCACATCGGCTTCACCCCGCAGAGCGAGCACACCCTGGGCGGCTACCGGGTGCAGGGCCGGGGCGACGCCGCCGAGGAGGTCATCGCCGACGCCCGGGCGGTGGCCGAGGCGGGCGCCTTCGCGGTGGTGCTGGAGATGGTGCCCGGTGAGGTGGCCAAGCGGATCACCGGCGAGCTGCGTATCCCCACGGTGGGCATCGGCGCCGGCCCGGACACCGACGGGCAGGTGCTGGTCTGGCAGGACATGGCCGGGCTGCGCACCGGCAAGGCCCCGCGCTTCGTCAAGCGCTACGCCGACCTGGCGGGCGCGCTGACCGACGCCACCCGCCGCTTCGCCGACGAGGTCCGTGGCGGCGACTTCCCCAGCGCCGAGCACACCTTCTGACGCACGCCGGGCGGCGGTGCGGCCGGCTGCCGGCCGCACCGCCGCGACGGGAGACCACACCCAGGTGGCCGGTGACCGGTGTCAGACCACGCAGAACTCGTTGCCCTCGGGGTCGGCCAGCTGGACCGAGTAGTAGCCGTCCGCCGGATCGTCCATCGACCCTAGGACCGTCGCGCCGAGCGCGGTCAGCCGGGCGACCTCGGCGTCCACCGTGACCCGGCGCTGCGCCACCGGCACCGCCCGGCCGCCACCGACCTTGAGGTCGAGGTGCAGCCGGTTCTTGAGGGACTTCGGCTCGGGCACCGGCTGGAACCAGATTTTCGGTCCCGCCCCGGTCGGATCCTCCAGCCGGTCCGCACCGTCGCCCTCGCCCAACTCCTCGGCCGGCACGCCGACGGAGAGATACCAGTCGCGCCAGGTCGAGAAACCCTCCGGCGGCGGCTGCGGCCGGTAGCGCAGCGCCTCGGCCCAGAACGCGACGAGCCGGGACGGCTCCCGACAGTCGATCACCAGTTGCCACTCCATGCGGCGATCCTGCGGCACGGGTACGACATCACAGGTCGGTGACGCGGATGCCGGCGTGCGCCTTGTAGCGCTTGTTGATCGCGATCAGGTTGGCGGTGAACGCCTCGATCTGGTGGGCGTTGCGCAGCCGGCCGGCGTAGATGCCCCGCATGCCGGGGATCCGCGCGGCGAGGGCGGCGACCACCCCGACCAGCTCCCGGTCCTCGGTGCAGATCAGCACGTCCAGGTCGATCCGATCGACCTCAGGGTCGGCCAGCAGCGGGGCGCTGACGTGGTTGAACGCGGCGCAGACCCGGGAGTCGGGCAGCAGACCGGCGGCCTGCTGCACGGCGCTGCCCTCGGGGACGGTCAGAGCGTACGGGCCCTGCTTGTCGAACCCGAGCGGGTTGACACAGTCGATGACGATCTTGCCGGCGAGCGGGCCCGCCAGCGCCGCGACGATGGCGGCGTGCCCGTCCCACGGCACCGCGATGATCACCACGTCGCTGCGGCGGGCGACCTCGTCGTTGTCCGCGCCGGAGACGGTGGCGCCCGCCGGCACGCCGGGCAGGGCGGCGATCTCGGCGGCGGCCTGGGCGGCGCGGTCGGCGGCGCGGGAGCCGATCAGCACGGTCTGCCCGGCGCGGGCGAACCGGTAGGCGAGACCCCGCCCCTGGTCGCCGGTGCCACCGATGATGCCGACGGTCAGCCGGGAGACGTCGGGCAGGGTGGTCGCGTCGTAAGCCATGCGGTCATCCTCGCAAAGGTCGCCGCACGGCAGCGCGGCCGGGCGCTGTGAGAATCACCGCGCCCGCCCGCCTCACGCCTGTTCGAAGGCGACCTTGCGCTGGACCGGGTCGGCGACGGTCAGGCGGACCCGGACGCGCTCGCCGAGCGGAAGCTCACCGGTGCAGCGGGCGCGGACCGGCGGCTCGTCCAGGGCGACGGTGCCGCCCGGCGGGCGCCCCGCGCGGCCGTTGCCCGCCGGCCGCGGCTCGTCCACGTCCAGCACCGCCGCCTCGAAGGTCTCCCCCACCCGGTGCGCCAGCAGCACCGCCTCGGCCAGTTCCACCGCGCCCCGGGCGGCCGCGGACGCGGTCCGGTCGGTCGTCGCCATCACCTCGGGCAGCTTCGGCAGCGCGGCCCGGACGTGCTCGGGCACCTCCCGGCCCTCGTGCAGGGCCAGGCAGACCTCGGTGGCGTACCGGTCGGCGAGCCGGCGCAGCGGCGCGGTCACGTGGGCGTACGCGGCGGCCACCCCGCCGTGCTCCGGCTGCTCGGGCCGGTCGCCGTCGAACGCCGTGTACGCGGCCCCGCGCATCAACTCGGCGGCCTGGTCGACGAAGGCCGCCGCCCGGGGCTGCGAGGCGTCCAGCCCGGCGAGCACCTCGCCGACCGGGGCGCCGGCCGGCCACGGCACGCCCAGCGGCCCGGCGGCCAGCCGCAACCGGTCGACCGCCTCCCGCCGGGGCGGCGGCATCGTGCGCAGCAGGCCCACCCGGCCGGCCAGCATGAGGTCGGCGGCGGCCATCCCGGTGAGCAGGGAGATCTGCGCGTTGTGCTCCTCCATGGGGCCGGGCCCGCGCAGCACCAGCCGCCAGCCGTCGCCGTCCGGCTCGACGTCCTGCTCCGGCAGCGGCAGGTTGATCGCGCCCCGGCGCAGGCCGCGAGCGGTGAGCAGGGCACCGATCTCGGGTAGCAGGGCGATCGGCTCGGGCAGCCGGCCGGCGTCGGCGTCGCGCTGCACCCCGGAGTAGTCGAGCTTGGCCCGGCTGCGCACCCGGGCCCGCTCCAGCGTGACGGCGACCGTGTCGCCGTCACTGTCGAGGGCGATGGTCCAGAGCACCGCCGCCCGGTCGGCGTCGGGCAGCAGACTGGCCGCCCCCTCGCTGAGCGTGTGCGGGTGCAGCGGCACGTTGCCGTCCGGGAGGTAGACGGTCTGTCCCCGCCGCCAGGTCTCCGCCTCGAGCGCACCGCCGGGACGGACGTGGGTGAAGACGTCGGCGATGGCGTACCGGATGCGGAAGCCGCCACCGGGACGGCGGGTGAGGTGCATGGCCTGGTCGAGGTCGCGCGAGGTCGCCGGGTCGACGGTGACGAACGGGATGTCGGTCCGGTCGGCGACGGCCGGCAGCGGGGCGGCGGCGGCCGCGTCGGCCTCGCGCTGCGCCGCGGCCGGGAAGTCTTCGGGGAGTCCCAGCTCGCGGCGCAGCGCGCCGAAGTCGATGCGGGGCGCCAGTACGCGTCGGATCACCACGGGGTCAATCCTGACAGCGCCCCGCGTGATCCGCTCACCGGCACCGACGACGCCGCGTCGCCGCGCAATCTCAGACGCGCCGAGCCGGTGTTGTCGCCGGCGGGACGCCGGTCAACGGTGGACGCCCGACGTCAGCCGGCGGTCCGCCGGGTGCTCCCCGGCTTGGCCGTGGACCGGCCGGCCACGACCCGCGTGCCGGCCGGCTTCCGGGCCGCGGTGAGCCGCTTGTGGGTTCCCGTCGAAGTGCTCGTCCGTGCTTCGACCGGGCCGACCGACGACGCCGCGGAGGTGGCCTTGCGGCCCACCGACTTGCGGGCGGTGGCGGACGAGGTGCCGGTGGCCTTCCGGGCCGGCGCCTTCTGCGCCGCCGCCTTGCGGGCGCCGCCGCTCGGTCGGGTCGCGGTGGCCTTGGCGGCGGTGGTCTTCTTCGCCGGGGCCTTCTTCGCCGCCGGCGCCTTCTTCGCGGTGGTCTTCTTGGCCGCCGCGCCGGTCTTCTTCACCGCGGCGGTCGCCTTCTGCCCGGTGGAGGTGACCTTGCGGGCGGCGGTGGTCTTCTTCGCCGGGGCCTTCTTCGCCGCGGGCGCCTTCTTGGCTGGGGCCTTCTTCGCTGGGGCCTTCTTCGCGGCCGTGGTCTTCTTCGCCGGCGCCGTGGTGGTCTTGCGCGCCGGGGCCTTCTTCGCAGCCGGGGCCTTCTTCGCGGCCGCAGTGGTCTTCCTGGCCGGGGCCTTCGTCGCGGCGGTGGTGGTCTTCCTGGCCGGCGCCTTCTTCGCCGCCGTCGTCTTCTTGGCGGCGGTGGTCTTCTTGGCGACGGTGGTCTTCTTGGCGACGGTGGTCTTCGTGGCGGCCGTGGTCTTCTTCGCCGCGGCGGTCTTCCTGGTGGTGGCCTTCGTGGCGGGCGCCTTCTTGGCCGTGGTCTTCGTGGCCGGGGCCTTCGCCGGCGCCTTCCGGGCGGCCGACACGACCTTCTTGGCGGCGGCCTTCCGGGCGACCCCCGTCTTCGCCGGCGCCCGGCCGGCGCCGGCGCCCGAGGCGTTCGGGGACGCCTTGGTGACCGTCGCCGTCCGGCCGGCGGTGGTCTTCTTCGCGGTCGGTTTCGCGGCCGGGCGGGTGGCCTGCTGTGCTTCGGCCATCTCGGTTCCCTTTCCTGGGGACGTGCTCTCGCCCTCGCGGAGCACGGATCACCTCGACGCGGGCTCTCCCGCGCCGTCTACCTGCCCTCCCCGGCCCAACGGGCGTCCTCGGCGTCCCACGCTTCGTTGCGCTCCCGCACGTGCTGCAGGGCGTTCTCCGCGTCGGCGGCTGAGGCGTACGGTCCGAGAACGTGCTTCGCAGGGCACACGTCGGCATCGGTCTCGACCCGGTGGTGTCGGGTGCACCAGTAGTAGTGCCCACCACCACTTCCGTCGTCGCTCATGCGATCACTGTGCACCGCGAGCCGCCCGGCCGCCACCGGAACGCCGTAAATAGTCGCCAATGTCCTCCACATTAGACCTGGTCAGGGCGGTCCCGGGCCGGAACGGCGGAAGACGGGGCAGCCGGCTGCCGGGTCGGTGGCGCACAATCCCGGGGTGCGTTTCGGGGCAGGACGGTCGGTGCGCCGGCGACGCGGGCTGCTGGCCGGGATGGCGCTGGCGGCCCTCGTGGCGGTCGGGTTGGCGCTGGGGGTGCCGCTGCTGCGGGACCGGTCGCAGCACCGGTTGGAACGCCGGGCCGACCGGGAGGTGACGGCCACCGCCCAACGCACCCGGGCCGTCCTGCTGGCCGAACCGTCGGCGCGGGAGGCGGACCTGCGGCAGGCCGCCGACAGCGTGGACGACGTCGAGGTCCTCACGGTGGCGGCGGGCGCCGCCGAGGTCCGGCTGGTCTTCCGGGTACGCGTGGCGAAGACCGCCGCGTCGGTGTTCGGCTGGCAGCGGGCCGAGGCCGCCGCCTGCTTCGCCCAGGTGGTGCGCCGGGTGGCCACGCCCGCCCCACTGGAACGGCTGCCCTGCCCCCGCTGACCGGCACCTCCTTCGAACGGCCGCGGCACCCGTGGTGGTGCCCATTCGCGCCGAACCGTTCCCGCAGGACGGCGGGTCAGGCGGGCGACGGGAGGGGTTCCGGCACGGGCTCGGCGGCCGGCGCCGGCCGGGCCGCCGCGACGGCGTAGGCCACCGCGTACGGGGTGCAGGCCAGGTAGAAGACGGGCTCGACGAGCACCCGGTCGGTGATGAGGAACCGTTCCCAGGCGGTGGGCCGGGGTAGCCCGAGGGACGAGTCGGTCCAGCAGGTGAGCAGCCAGAGCGGGGCGGAGATCCGGTCCACGGTGTCCGGGGGCAGGCCGTCGCCGACCGGCCCGACGGGGGTCGCCGGGATGGCGGAGACCACCGCCAGGACGACCGCGGCGTCGGCCGCGACCAGCGCGCCGAGCAGTCCGACGGCCCAGGCCAGCCGGGTCCGTCCCCGGCGGGCCAGGAGCCCCGCACCCCAGAGGGCCGGCACCAGCAGGGCGAGCCAGAGCAGCAGCCCGGGAACGGTGCCCGGCAGGCCCCGCTCGCCCCGGCCGGCGAGCGCGGCGAGCACTACCGTGACGGTCAGCCCGATCGGCAGCACGACGCCGAGCGCGGTGGCCAACGGTCCGGTGCGTACGGTCCGCCGCGCGGCCCGGGTGACGAGGAGGGCGAGCAGCGCGGCCATCCCGGCGGTGAGCCCGGACCAGATCGGTAACTGCACCGCGGCCGCCCAGTCGAGGCGGACGTCGAGCGCCCCGAACGCCACCCGTAGCACTGCGGCGGCGAGCACGACGACCACGACGCAGGCCGGCGGGGCGAGCAGCAGCACCCCGGCGGTGTGCCGCAGGCGCCGGTGCAGCACGGCCCGGTCGACCACCGGCGTTCCGGCCCGGCTGGTGGCCAGGCTGGCTGCGAAGCGCAGCATCCGCCACCGCTCCCCGCGCCCGGCCAGGACGTGCAGCTCGGCGTCCCACTCCCGGACCAGGTCGTCGCGCAGCTCCGCGGGCCAGCGCCGCGCCGCCGCCCGCAGCAGGGAACCGGCCAGCCGCCGGGTCACCACGCCGGCGCTCCCGTCGGCTCGGTCCCGCCCCGGGACGTCCCGCCCTCCGGGGCGAGGGCGCGCAGCTCGGCCAGCGCCAGCCGGGCGGCGCGCACCCCGTCGCCGGTGAGCCGGTAGTAGCGGCGGGCGGGCCGGCCGGCGGTGACCGGGTCGACCTCCTCCCACTCGGCGGCGAGCCAACCGGCCGCCTGGAGCCGGTGCAGGACCGGATAGAGGGTGCCGCTGGGCAGGCCGGTGAGCTTCATCAGGTCGAGCCCGTAGCGCGGGGCCTCGGGGTCGGCGAGGAGCGCGGAGAGCACCTTCGCCACCGGGATCGTCAGCCGCATGGCCGTACTGTATCGGAAATCTACATAGAGGTGCGCCGGCGTCCGGGCCGGTGCTGTCCGTCGAGAGTGCAGGGTCAGCGGTCGGGGCCGAGCTGCTGCTCGATCCGCTCGGCCAGGCGGCTGTCACTTGTCTCCAGTAGCCAGTGCTTGGGCCATCAGCTGAGCACAGAGCCCGGCCAGGGCCGCGCCGAGCAGGGCGGCGACGGTCCGGGCCGGGCGGGTGCTGTCGGGCCCGAGGGCGATGGTGAGGAGGAACGCCTGCGCCGAGCCGGTCGGACGGTGGGCTCGACGCCATGCGGCCATCGTTTAGCCGTCCGCACGGTGGCCTAGCCGACGACCTGATGGAGGAAGGCGGCCAGGTTCGCCGTGGTCCGGTCGATCTTCTCGCCCAGCGTGATGGACTCGTCGAGGCGCCGTCCGGCGTTCTTCCTGCCCCGCAGGTAGAGCGAACAGGCGAGGTCGGTGCAGAGGTAGGTGCCGACCGAGTTGCCCGCCCGCCCGTCCCGCCCGGCCTTGCGGGCGGTCATCAGCGAGACGCCGTCCCCGGTGTGCGTGGTCAGGCAGAACGAGCACATGCTGCGCCGGACCCGCCCGGTCTGCGGCGCCACCCGCAGCGCCACCCCGAGCAGCCCGGTGCCGGACTCGGCGACCAGGTAGGCCCGCTCCGCCGCGGCGGGGTCGCGCCAGCCGAGGAAGTCGAGGTCCGCCCAGGGCCGCTCGGCCAGATCCCGGGGCAGGGCCAGGCGCTTCGCCTCGCCCTTGGTGCAATTGACGAAGGAGGCCCGGATGGCAGCCTCAGTCAGGGGTGTCATAGGCACTAGTCTAGAGCCCCTAGGTAAAGAACTAGAGCGACTAGATGTGGGGTGGGACACATGGCCCGTGCGGGGCTGACGGTCGAACGCCTGACCCTGGCGGCGGCCGAGATGGCCGACGAGGTCGGCTTCGAGAACGTGACCGTCACGGCGCTCGCCCGCCGCTTCGGGGTGAAGGACGCGAGCCTCTACTTCCACCTGAGGAACGCCCAGGAGCTGCGGGTCCGGGTGGCGATGCTGGCCCTGGCGGAGATGGCCGACCGGGCCGCCGACGCGCTCGCCGGCCGGGCCGGCAAGGACGCGCTGGTGGCCTTCGCCAACGCCTACCGGGACTACGCCACCCGGCATCCCGGCCGGTACGCCGCGGCGCAACTGCAACTGGACCGGGAGACGGCGGAGGCGAGCGCGGCGCGGCGGCACGCCGAGATGACCCGGGCGATCCTGCGCGGCTACCGGCTCGCCGAGCCCGACCAGACGGACGCGGTACGCCTGCTGCACAGCACCTTCCACGGCTACGTGTCGCTGGAGCGGGCGGGCGGCTTCCGGCACACGCCGCGTACGACGGACGCCACCTGGTCGCGCACCCTCGACGCGCTGGACGCGCTGCTGCGGAACTGGCCGCCGGGGTGACGCGGGTCAGCGGGGCGGCCGGCGGATGGCCAGCAGGGCGATGTCGTCGGCCGGGTGCTCGGTGTCCAGAGCCGCCATGACGGTGGCGGCCACGGTGTCGACGGAAGCCAGCGGGACGGCCGCGGTCAGCCGGGCCACGCCCGCGTCGAACAGCTCCCCGCGACGCTCGACGAGGCCGTCGGTGTAGGCGACCAGGACCGAGCCGGGCGGGAAGTCCACCGTCGTGGTGCGCCGCGCCTGATCCCGGCGGCCGGCGCCGAGCGGCGGATCGATGTGCGCGCCGAGCACGGTGTTCGGCCGGCCGAGCGCGGCCAGCACGGGGCGCGGATGGCCGGCCACGGAGATGCGCAGCGTCTCGCGGTCGGGGGAGATCATCGCGTACAGCGCGGTGGTCAGGCTGCCCGCCTCGAAGTGGACCACCTTCCGGTCGAGCAGGGTGAGCGCCTCCGCCGGGTCGTCGCAGACCAGCGCGTAGGCGCGCAGCGCACTGCGGACCCGGCCCATCACGACCGCGGACTGGAGCCCGTGCCCGGCGACGTCGCCGACCACCACGCCCAGCCAGCCGGACGGCAGGGTGAAGACGTCGTACCAGTCGCCGCCGACGCCGGAGGCGTGGCCCGGCACGTACCGGCCGGCCAGCTCCAGGCCGGGCAGGCGGGGCAGTTCGGCGGGGATCAGGCTGCGTTGCAGGGCCAGGGCGGCGGACTGGTCCAGGGTGTTCGCCCGGGCCCGGCTGGCCAGGCTGAGCCGGTCGGCGACCAGCTCGAGCAGCTGGACGTCGTCGAGGGTGAACCGCCGGGGCCTCAGGGTCCCCACGTGCAGGACGCCGACGAGTTCGCCCCGGGCCATGATCGGCACGCCCAGGAGGGACTGCACCCCGGTCTGGATCAGCACCGGGTTGACCACGTTGTCGGACGTGACGGTCTGGATGATCACCGGCTGCCGGGTGAGCGCGACCTGGCCGGCGAACCCGCGGCCGACGGAGACCCGGAAACCCTGCCGAACCTCCTCCTCCAGCCCCCGGGCGGCGGTGGCCACGAGTTGCTGGGCGCGGACGTCGAGCAGGAGGATCGCCGCCGTGTCGACCTGGAGCAGCTCACGCACCCGGTCGAGCATCTCGTCGAAGAGGTCGGCGACGTCGAGTCGGGACAGCGTGGCGTCGGTTACCGCCTCGATGCGGCGCAACCGCTGCTCGTCCTGTACGACCTCCGCCCGAACCACCCCACGATCCTAGTTGTGTCCCGGCAAGTTGTGCTCCTGGCGACTCGTGGGGCCGGTGTCTCACGAGTTCAGCGGACCGGACATTTGCGCCGTAGGGCGACGGACGAGTCGACCTGTACGCCGGATTCTGTGACCGGCACGCCCCGAAAGGCGCGCCGGCGGCGGCCATCCATCTCGGCCTACCGTCGCCGGCAGGCTCCAGCGGCCTACCCGCAGACATCGGGCGGGCCGCCCTCAAGCGTCTGCGCGGGTCGTCATCTTGCGGTGACGGCCCTTTCTTGGCCTTGCTCCGGGTGGGGTTTACCGAGCCATCCCGGTCACCCGGGATGCTGGTGGGCTCTTACCCCACCGTTTCACCCTTACCGTCCCGTGTCGGGCCGGCGGTCTGTTTTCTGTGGCACTGTCCCGCGGGTCACCCCGGGTTGCCGTTAGCAACCACCCTGCCCTGTGGAGTCCGGACGTTCCTCGGCGACGGGCCGCAGCCCGTCGACGCGACCGCCCGGTCGACTCGTCCGTCGCGCCCTCATCCTAACGACGGCGCCGCCCCAGCCATTTCCACCCCGCGACCCGCGCCCCCGGTCTGCGGTGAGGCCGGTCCTGCGCGGGCGTGGCGGTCGGGCTAGCCTGCGGGATCATGGACCTCTCCGACGCCGCGCTGCTGGTGGCCGCCGGGCTCGCCGCGGGCACGGTGAACGCGGTGGCCGGGGGTGGCTCCCTGATCACCTTCCCGGCCCTGATCGCGACCGGCCTGCTTCCGGTCCCCGCCAACGTCACCAACTCGGTGTCGGTCTTCCCCGGCTACGTGGCGAGCGTGGCGGGCAGCCGGACCGACCTGCCCCGCGGGCGGGTGCTCTGGCCGCTGCTGCCCACCGCCGTGGCGGGCACCGTGGTCGGCTGCGTGCTGCTGCTGGCCACCCCGGCGCGCGCGTTCGAACTGGTGGTGCCGTTCCTGGTGCTGGGCGCGACCGCCGTGCTGGCCTTCCAGGATCCGCTGCGCCGGCTGGTCGGCCATCCGGCCGACCTGAGCCCGCGCCGCCGTACCGTCACCGTGCAGGCCATGGTCGCGCTCGGCACCGTGTACGGCGGTTACTTCGGCGCGGCGCTCGGAGTGATGCTGGTGGCCGGCCTGGCCCTGGTGCTGGACACCACGCTGGCCCGGGTGTCGGCCATCAAGAACCTGCTCTCGGCCATGGTGGGGCTGACCACGCTCGTGGTGTTCGCGCTCTTCGGTCCGGTCGACTGGGCCGCGGTCGCGGTGGTCGCGCCGGCCACCCTGGTCGGCGGGTACGCGGGCGCCCGGCTGGTCCGCCGGCTCCCGCCGGTGGTGCTGCGGGCCCTCATCGTGGTCTTCGGCACGGTGATCGGCCTCTACCTGCTCTACCGCGCGCTGGGCTGACCGCCCCGGACACCGGACCGCCCCGACGGGACATCGGGGCGGTCCGGCCAGGACGGCAGCTCAGTACGCCTCGCCGACCGGCTCCTCCGGGCCGTGCTCGTTGCGCCGGGCGGCGGAGTTCCACCGGGACCAGAGCACCCGCTCGCCGTAGCCGGCGGCCATCACGTGCGCGAAGGCGAGGTAGACCAGCACGCCGACCGCGAGCACCCCGAAGCCGACCCAGAACGGCAGGGCCAGCCCGTGCTCGGCGAGCTTGCCGGCGATGATCGGGGCCGGCGCGGCGGCGCCCCAGCGGACCAGGTTGAACGCGCCGGTGGCGACCCGGCGGTCGCTGGAGCCGAGGCCGAGGGCAAGGTCGGTGAGGTTGGCGTTGGCCAGGCCCATGAACAGGCCGGCGAGGACCAGCACCACCAGCGACATGGCGGTGCCGGTGGAGGTGGCGAATCCGACCATGCAGACCAGCAGGCCGGCGATGGCGACGCCGACGGTCTGCACGGCGCCGATCCGGTGCGCCAGCCGGTGGCCGATCAACAGGATGCCGGCGGCCAGGCCGAGGCCCCAGCCGGTGAAGGCCAGGCCCAGCGGGATGACGTCGAGGCGCAGGTAGAGCGGCGTGTAGCCGAGCACCACGAAGAAGACGAAGTTGTAGGCGGCGGTGACCACGCAGAGGGTGACGAACGCCGGCTTGCGGTAGGTGGAGAAGATCGCGCCGAGGCGTACCGGGGGCTGCTTGTGGGCCGGTTCGCGGAGCTTGCGCGACGCGACGGCCAGCGCCAGCACCATGAACACACCGCAGACGAAGAAGGGCAGTCGCCAGCTCACCTCGCCGAGCAGGCCGCCGATCAGCGGGCCGACGGCGAAGCCGAGGCCGAGCGCGGTCTCGAAAAGGCCGACCACCCACTCCCGGTCGTTGGCGAGGTTGACCAGCACCACCATGGCGGTGGCGAAGAACATCGCGTTGCCCAGGCCCCAGACGCCACGCAGCACGGAGAGCTGGACGATGTCGTTGCTGAACGAGGCGAGGATGGCGGCCAGGCCGACCACCGAGACGCCGGTGATCAGCACCGGTTTGAAGCCGAACCGCCCGCTGGCCAGGGTCGCCGGGATCATGCCGAGCGCCATCACCGCGATGTACGCGGTGAAGAGCAGCTCGACCTGCCAGGCGGTGACCCCGATGGCCTCGCCGATGGCGGGCAGGATCGGGTCCACCACGGCGATGCCGGCGATGGCGAGGAAGGCCACCAGCGTGGTGGCGTAGATGGCACTGCGGTTGGGTTCGGATCGCCGATCCACTCCGCGCCTCCAGACATATAGCTGTATGTTACAGGTAAATCTGTTGTATCATACAGCTATGACGGACGACCACACGGCAGGAACCGGTCAGGACGAGGCCACCCTCGGTCGGATCGAGACCGAGGTCGCGATGCTCCTGCGGCTCGGCGAGGCGACCCGCCGGGCCACCGGCACGGCCGAGCACCGGGTGCTGGACCGGGCGGCGTACGTGATCCTGCGGCACCTGGCCGGCGCCGGCCCGCAGAACGTCTCCGCGCTGGCCACGAAGCTGAACCTGGACGGCTCCACGGTCACCCGGCAGGTCTCGGCCATGCAGCGGGACGGGCTGATCGCGCGTGCCCCGGATCCGGCCGACGGGCGCGGCACGGTGATCTCCCCCACCCCGGCCGGCCTCCAGCGGATGGCCGCGGTGCGGGCGGCCCGCACCCGGCTCTACGGCGACATCCTGGCCGCCTGGTCGCCGGACGACCGGGAGAGCCTCGCGCACCTGCTGCACCGGCTCAACGAGGCCCTCGAATCGCGTACCCGCCGCCGCTGAGCGCATGGCGAGGCCCCGGCCGCCAACCGTGGCGACCGGGGCCTCGGACAGCTCAGGCGACCGGCTCGGGAGCGGCGTCCGCGTCCCGCTCCGCCCCGGGGGTGACCCGCGGGTCGCCCTCGTCGGCGAAGTAGTCGTCCGGGGTGGTGCTGTCCACCCCGTCGGCCACCTTCGCGGCGCGCAGCACCAGGGTGAGCAGCGCGGCCACCGCCAGGTTGACCAGCACCGCCACGATGCCCACGTAGATCGTCTTCTGGGTGTCGAAGCCGAACTCGGAGAGCGGGAAGGCCGAACCGGCGAAGTGCTTCTTCCCGGTCGCCGGGTTCCCGATCTGGTAGAGCATCCACATGCCGAGCCCCATGCCGGCCACCCACCCGGCGATCAGCGCGCCCCGGTGGAACCAGCGGGTGTAGAGGCCCAGCGCCACCGCCGGCAGCGTCTGGAGGATGATCACGCCGCCGATGAGCTGGAGATCGATGGAGAACTGCGGGTCGAGGAAGACGATGCAGGCCACCGCCCCGACCTTCACCACCAGCGAGGTGATCTTCGAGACGTTCGCCTCCTGCGCCGGGCTGGCGTCCCGCTTCAGGTACTCCTTGTAGATGTTGCGGGTGAACAGGTTCGCCGCCGCGATCGACATGATCGCCGCCGGCACCAGCGCGCCGATGCCGATGGCCGCGTACGCCACGCCCGCGAACCAGTCCGGGAACTGGCTGTCGAAGAGCAGCGGCACCACCGTGTTGCCGTCCACGCTGCCGGCCTTGGCGCCGGGGAGCGGCTTCACGTTCGCCGCGATGGCCATGTAGCCGAGCAGCGCGATCAGCCCGAGCAGCAGGCTGTACGCCGGCAGCGCGGACATGTTCCGCTTGATCACGTCGCGGTTCCGGCTGGCCAGCACGCCGGTGATGCTGTGCGGGTAGAGGAACAGCGCCAGCGCCGAGCCGAACGCCAGGGTGACGTACTGAAGTTGGTTGTTGGCGTTGAGCAGAATGCCGTCCCCGGGGGCGGGTGACGCCTTGAACTTGGCGTCGGCCGCGTCGAAGATGTCGCCCCAGCCGCCCAGCTTGTAGGGCAGGTAGATGACCGCCACCAGGATCACGATGTAGATCAGCGAGTCCTTGACGAAGGCGATCAGCGCCGGCGCGCGCAGCCCGGACTGGTAGGTGTAGGCCGCCAGGATGGCGAAGGCGATGATGATCGGCAGGTGCCGGGCCAGCGCGCTGTCCCCGGTCACGCCCATCGTCTTGAGCACCGCCTCGATGCCGACCAGCTGCAGGGCGATGTACGGCATGGTTGCCACGATGCCGGTGATGGCGATCAGCAGCGCCAGGATCGGCGAGTCGAACCGGTTGCGGACGAAGTCCGCCGGGGTGACGAAGCCGTGCCGGTGCGAGACCGACCAGAGTCGGCAGAGCACCAGGAACACCAACGGGTAGATGACGATCGTGTACGGCACGGCGAAGAAGCCCGCCGCCCCGGCCCCGAAGATCAGCGCCGGCACCGCCACGAAGGTGTACGCGGTGTAGAGGTCACCGCCGACCAGGAACCAGGTGATCCAGCCGCCGAAGCTGCGCCCGCCCAGCCCCCACTCGTCCAGGTGCGCCATGTCGCGCGGCGCCCGCCACCGGGCCGCCACGAAACCCATGGCGCTGACCAGCAGGAAGAGGAGGCTGAAGACGATGATCTCGGTCAGGTGGTCGCGCCACATCAGCGATCACCCCGCCTCTTGGTCATCTGGTACACCAGCGTGGTGGTGGCCACGCCGAGGATGATCCAGGCCAGTTGCAGCCAGTAGAAACGCGGGAAACCGAACAGCCGGGGCGAGTCGGCGTTGAAGAAGGCCGGGATCAGCGGCACCACGATCGGTATGAAGAGCAACCAGTTCCAGGGGCTGTGGTCCTTCGCCCTGGATCGCGCCGTTGTCGGCGCCTCCGGTTCTGGTGCTGCCATGTGACACACCTCCGGGAAGTCGTAACTTGCCATGTGACGGCCGGAGGCTACGACCCTGTGAGCGCGGTCACGTTCTACCGGAGGACGCCGATGCGCCGAGCGGCCGCCGGCGTGCGCCGAACGGCGACGTCCAAAGGTTCAGAGGTCGGCGAGGTGGGCGGTGTCGTTGACCGAGCGGACCGCGACGCCGCCGTCCGGGTAGAGGTCGAGCACCGAGACCCCCGCCGTGTCCAGGTAGAGGCGGTGCAGGAACGCGTCGCCGGCCGCGAGGGCGTCGCGCAGCACCAGCTTGATCGGCGATACGTGCGAGACCACCACGACGGTCTCCCCCGGGTACGCCTTCCGCAGCCGGTCGACCGCCCGGCCGGTCCGCTCGGCGACCGCGGCGAACGACTCGCCCTCGGGCGGGGCGACCCTCGTGGAGGCGAGCCAGGCGTCCAGTTCCCCGGCCCAGCCGTCGCGCACCTCGGCGAAGGTGCACCCCTCCCAGACCCCGAAGTCACACTCGATCAGGTCGTCGTCGGGGCGTACCGGCGGGTTGCCGACCAGCGCGGCGATCGCCTCGGCGGTGGCCGTGCACCGGGACAGCGGGGAGCTGACCACGGCCGCGACCGACGGCGCGAGGGCGGCCACCCGGGCGGCGGTCGCGCGGGCCTGGGCCCGGCCCCGGTCGGTCAGCGGCACGTCACCGCGGCCCGAGTAGCGCTTCTGCACGGTCCGCTCGGTCTCGCCGTGCCGGACCAGGATCAGCCGGGTGGCCTCCTCGGTCGGGCGCGGCTCCCAGGAGGCCGGCGTGGTGGCCGGGTCCGTGCCGGTGGCCCGGCCGGTGGCGGCGCGGGCGGCCACCTCGCGGGCCGCGGCCCGGGCGGCCGAGTCGGGGGTGGCCACCTCGCGCGGCGGCTCGACGATCCGCGGCGACTCCACGACGGGCCGGGTCGGGGCCAGGCCGGCCGCCGCGTCCATCGCCGCGTTCGCCAGCGCGTCGGCGTGCTTGTTGCGCTCCCGGGGCACCCAACTGAACCGCACGCTGGCGAACCGGCCGACCAGCCCGGCGGCCTGTGCGGCGAGCGGCCGCAGCCCGGGGTTCTTGATCTGCCAGCGGCCGCACATCTGCTCGACCACCAGCTTGGAGTCCATCCGGGCCTCGACCTCGGCCGCGCCCAGCTCGGCGGCGGCCTCCAGCCCGGCGATCAGGCCCCGGTACTCGGCCACGTTGTTGGTGGCCGTGCCGATCGCCTCGGCGCGCTCGGCCAGCACCTCGCCGGTCGCCGGGTCGCGGACCACCGCGCCGTAGCCGGCCGGCCCCGGGTTGCCGCGGGACCCGCCGTCGGCCTCCACCACCACCGCGCGCACCGCCACGACGGCTACAGCCCCGACTCGTTGGTCCGGACCATGATCCGCCGGCACTCCTCGCAGCGGACCACCTCGTCCGGGTCGGCCTTGCGGATCCGGGCCAGGTCGGCGCCGGAGAGTTCCAGCCGGCAGCCCCCGCAGCGGGCGCCGGTGAGCAGCGCCGCGCCGAGCCCGGTGTCCGTGCGGATCCGGTCGTAGAGGGCGACCAGGTCGGCCGGGAGGTCGCCGGCGAGCGGCTGGCGCGCGCTCCGCTTGAACTCCTCCTCCTTGGCGATCTCGCCGAGGCTCTCGTCGCGGCGCTGCTCGGCCGCGACGCGCCGGTCGCGGGCCTCGGCGATCCGCCGCTCGACGCCGTCCAGCACGCCCTGCGCGGTCTCCCGCTGCTCCATCATCTCCAGCTCGGCGTCCTCCAGGTCGTTCTGCCGGCGGTTCAGCGAGGCCAGCTCGTGCTGGAGCGCCTCCAGCTCACGGGCCGGGCCGCTGCCCGCGGCCAGCCGGTCCTCGTCCTTGCTCTTGCGGGCCCGGACCTGGTCGACGTCCTTCTCCAGCCGGGCGATGTCCCGGTCCAGGTCGTCCACGGCCACCTGGGCGCGGACCCGCTCGTCCTCCAGCGCGGAGAGCTCGCGCGCCAAGGCCTCCAGCTCGGCCAGCTCGGGCAGCGTCCGGCGGCGGTGGGCGAGCTGGGCGAGCGCGGTGTCGATCGCCTGCAGGTCGAGCAGGCGGCGCTGCACCTTGGGGTCAGCCTTCACGGTCGGGGCTCCTTGTCGTCCGGTCGGGGTGCGGCGGCGTGCACGGTCCACGGGTCGGTGTCCAGGTCGGACACCACGGTCTCGAGGCCCAGCTCGTCCCGGAGGTGGGCGGCCAGGTCGTCCAGCCAGGGGCGCTCGGTCGCCCAGTGGGCGGCGTCCAGCAGGGCCGGCCCGCCGGCGGCGAGGTGCTCGCCGGCGGGGTGGTGGCGCAGGTCGGCGGTGAGGAACGCGTCCACCCCGGCCGCGGTCGCCTCGGCGAGGAAGCTGTCCCCCGAGCCGCCGCTGACGGCGAGGGTACGAACCATACGCCCGGGATCCCCGGCGGCGCGAACTCCCCAGGCGGTGACGGGGAGCACGGCGGCGGCCTGCCGGGTCAGCTCGGCCAGGGTCAGCGGGGCGGGCAGCTCCCCGATCCGGCCGATGCCCCGGCCGGGCCCGGCGGCGGGCGAGCCGGGGGGCGGGGGGTGCAGCGGGCGCAGCCCGGTCAGCCCGAACCGGGCGGCCAGGGCGTCGGACACCCCGGGGTCGGCCACGTCGGCGTTGGTGTGCGCCACGTACAGCGCCACGTCCGCCTTGATCAGCCGGTGCACGATCCGCCCCTTGTACGTGGTGGCGGCCACCGAGGAGACCCCACGCAGCAGCAGCGGGTGGTGCGCGACGATCATGTCGGCCCCGGCGGCGAGCGCCTCCGCCACCGTCTCCGGGACCACGTCGACCACGCAGGCGACCCGCCGGACCGGGGTGGCCGGCTCGCCGAGCACCAGGCCGACCCGGTCCCACTCCTCGGCCCAGGCGGGCGGGTAGCGGCGGTCCAGCGCGGCCACCACGTCAGCGACCGTGGGCGGCGATCCGGTTGTGCTCACGGCCGGCCAGCTTACCGGCGTCGGGGCCTCGTGCGGGCCGCCTGGCCCGGACCGGGCCGGCGGGCGGATCCCGCCGGCCGGTGCGGAGCCCGTCAGCCGACCGGGGCGACCGGGCGTGGCGCGCCGCGCAGCGCGGCCAGGCCGGCTCCCCACGGAAAGGCGTCCAGGTGCCGCTCGCCGGTGCCGGGCGGGTGCAGCGGCACGACGTGGTCGCCGAAGACCACCCGGACCCCCCACTCGCGCAACCGGACCAGGCTGGCCCGGAACGCCGGGTGCGCGGCCATCGCCACGTTCGTGTACGGCACGGCGGCGATCGGCACGCCCATCCCCTGCCCCTCGACCAGCAGCCCGAGGGCGAGCGTGTCGGCGATGCCGACCGCCCACTTGTTGACGGTGTTCACCGTCGCGGGGCAGACCAGCATGGCGTCCGCCGGGGGCAGCACGTCCGGGTCGCCCGGGTTCTTGTAGTAGGTACGGACCGGGTGGCCGCTCTGCCGGGCCAACGCCGTCCGGTCGACGAACTTCGCCCCGTCCGGCGTGGTGACCACGCAGACCTGCCAGCCGTCCTGCTGGGCGAGGTCGACCAGCCGGCCGACGTGACGAGCCAGCGGCGAACCGCAGGCGATGACGTAGAGCACCGGACGGTGCCCGTTGCTGGTGTGCGGACCGGTCATCCGACCGGCGCCGTGCTCATACTCCGACTCCCATGTGCTCAGCCAACTCCGCGATCGGCGAAGGCGGCGCACCCCGTGTGCGACGGAGCACGTCCGACATCACCTCGTGGGCGATGGGCCGGCAACGGATCTCGGAGGGCGCGAGCCGGTCGCCGCGGAGGAGCATGTCTCCCGCGTTCGCGACGTCGCCGATCTGGGCGAAGCCGCGGGCGATGTCCAACAGGTGGTGCGCGCGCCGCTCGGGCAGCAGCGCGTTGAACGCGGGCTCGGCGAGGCGGTGGTGGGTCTCCACCGCCCGGCCGCCGTCGCCCAGCTCGACGGCCGCGGCCGCCCGGTGCAGCTCCAGGTTGGTCGGGCCGAACGAGGTCCAGTAGTGGTTGTGGTCCCCGCCGAGCAGGGTGGCCGCCTCGGCGGCCCCGGTGAGCAGGTCGTCCACGGTCGCCGAGTCGCCGATCCGGGCAGCGGCCATCGCGCCCTGGAGCAGCAGCATGCCGTAGACGGAGAGGCGTTCCGGCCGGACGTCGTTCTCGCCGCCGGGGGCGAGCCGGTTGGCGATCCGCACGTTGAGTTCGAGCGCCGGGCGGGGGCGGCCCATCGCGACGAGGGCGTTGCAGACCCGGGTGGTGGCGATGCCGGCGAGCAGGGGGTCGTCGGCCCGCTGGGCGACCGCCATCGAGCGGTCGGCGGCCAGCCAGGACAGGTCGCACTCGCCGAGCTTGCGCAGCACCGAGGACGCGATCTGGTAGACCTGCCCGAGCAGGTGGGCGGCCTCCCGGGCCTGGTCGCCGCGGTAGCCGGCGTCGGCGGCCTGGGCGTCGCGCAGCAGCTTGGGCAGGGCGCGGGTGAGCATGCCGTAGCGGCCGTACTGGTAGGTGAGCCAGGCGTGGTTGACCGCCTTGCGCATGTCGGTCAGCGGCGGGGGGTAGGGCGCCGCGTCGAAGTAGGCGCTCATCGAGTCGTAGCGCTCCAACGCGGCCCGGATCTCCTCGACCTCGACCTGGTCGATGCAGTTGAGGGCGTCGCTGCGCCGCTCCGGGTCCTTGCCGAGGAGCAGTTGCACGTCGACCTGGAGGATGTCGGCGATCTCGTAGAGGACGGAGAACTTGTCCAGCCGCCGGACGCCGCGCTCCACCTTGTCCACCCAGCTCTTGGACTTGCCGAGCCGGTCGGCGAAGACCTGTTGGGACATCTTGCGCCGGCTCCGCCAGTACGCCACCCGCCGGCCTATGGGTAGCTCATCCATCTCCCCATCCCTCCCCCTGCCCGCGTCCGACTGATGTCCCCCGGTCGACCATCGCAACGGTCCGTCGGTTTCAGGTTTTCGCTGGTCGCACAGTCTGTACGTCGGCCGTACAGCCAGTTCTCCTAGTTTTCGTGCAAGTTGCATCAGCCGTTCGTCAGCTCAACGAGCGTGGGTTACGGCAGTGACGGTGTTCGACGTGTGGTGTGTGGACAGTTCGGGCGGGCGAGAGGGGATGACACACATGTGGGGGAATGTCGGACCGCGCGTCGCTCACCTGTCGCCGCTGGAACGGGTCCGGCTGCGCCGGGTCGCCGTCCGGTACGCCGCGCACGGCTGGGAGGTGACCCCCGGCGCCTGCCTGGCCAACAGCCGCTTCGTCTGCGGCCGGGCCGGCTGCCCCACGATCGGCTGCCATCCCGCACTGGAGAACTGGGAGCACGCGGCGAGCGCCGACCCGGCCCGGGTGGCCACCTGGTGGCGCAACCGCCCGCACGGGGTGCTGCTGCCCACCGGACGCGCGTTCGACGTGCTGGAGGTCGCCGCCCACCTGGGCCGGCGCGTGCTGGACACGATCGCCACCCACCCGGCCGGCTTCGGCGTACGCGGCCCGGTGCTGGTCACCCCCACCGGCCGCTGGATGTTCCTGGTCCGCCCCGGCGACCCGCTGCGCCCGGAGCTGGAGCACTGCTTCCACGTGGTCCGGCACGGTCCCGGCTCGTGGATCCCGGCCCCGCCGACCCGGCTGCCCGAGGGGACGGTGCGCTGGGCGGTCGCCCCCGAGCAGGCGCGCTGGCGGCTGCCCGACTCGTACCTGGTGCAGAACGCGCTGATCGAGGCGTTACGGGCCGCCGGGGTCACGCTCGCCTCCGAGCTGCTCCCCGGCCAGCTCCCCCTCCCCCGGCGCGGCTGCTGACCGACGGCCCCCGGACAGCGACCTCACCGGCGTCGCACTCGTTGTGCCTGCTGAGGGCGCACGCGCGCCAGAGCGGGGGTGGAGGATGTCCGGGGACGACGCGGCCCGCCACAGCGGCGGCACCGAGCCACCGCGGCACCGGCGCCGCCCGTACCGCTGGGGGTTCACCCGCCCGTGGGGCACCCGGCCCCGGGGCTCCCGCCCCCGCGGCTCCCGTCCGGCCACCACCCACCGCCCCCTCCGCTGAGCCCCGCCGCTGACGGTCAGTCCGTCACCGGCAGGGTGCGGGAGCCCAGCAGGCGGGCGTCGTCGGTCACCACCGCGTGCCGCCAGGGGTCGGGCAGCCGGTCCAGCCAGGCGATGCCGGGCTCGCCCATGGCGACGGCGGCGGTGGCGTAGGCGTCGGCGACCCCGAGGTCGGGGCCGACCACCGTGACCGAGCGCAGGCCGGCGGCCGGGGCGCCCCGGCGCGGGTCGATGACGTGGTGGCCGCGCTCGTAGACGCCGGAGGTGGCGACCGCCAGGTCGGTGCCGGTCAGCACCAGGCAGGTGGCGGCCGGGTCCCAGGGGTGCCGGACGCCGATCCGCCACGGCCCGCCGGCGGCCGCGTGGCCGCGTACCCGTACGTCACCGCCGGCGTTCAGGCAGTGGTTCGGGGCGCCGGCGGTCACCAGCCGGTCCGAGGCGACCTGCGCCGCCCAGCCCTTGACGTAGCCCGACGGGTCCAGCCGCCCGGTGGCGTACGCGTCGAAGAAGCCGTCGGTCCCGGTCCACAGGTCGGCGCAGCGCTCCAGCACCGCCCGCAGGTCGGCGGAGGCCTCGGCGAGCGGCAGCTCGCCCCGGTCCAGGCGGCACACCTCGCTGTCCGCCCGGTAGGTGCTGAACCGCGCGTCCACCTCGCGCAGCCAGGCGAAGGTCCGCTCGGCCAGCTCGTGCAGGGTGGCGGCGGGCAGGTCGTCGGCCAGGTCGAGGCTGATCGCCGTACCCATGATCTGCTCGACCCGGCGCAGGCCGGGCCGCGCCCCGGCCACCCTCACGCCTTGTCGATCGCGGCCTGCAGCGACCGCTTGTACGCCGTGCTGGTGTAGGTGGCCCCGGAGACGGTGCTCAGGTTGGCGCCCTGCTTGGCGACCACCTCGCCCGAGCTGCCGCTGTAGCGGGCCTGCACGTCGTCGCTGCGCAGCCCGGACTGCCCGTCCAGCGGCATTCCGAGGCCGGTGGCGTCGACGATGCGGCTGCCGCTCAGCGTGATCCGCACCTGGAGCGAGCCGTACTCGTAGGTGACCACCGGCCCGGTGACCGTGCGGGTGGTGGTCCGCGGGGCGGTGGTCCGCGGCGCGGCGGTGGTGGTTCGCGGGGCGGCCCGGGTGGTCCGACTGGCCGGGGCGCGGCTGGCACCGGCCCGAGGGCTCGGCTTCGCCGACGCGCTCGGGCGGGCGGAGGGGGTGCCGCCGCCCGGGGTCGGGCCGGGGGCCGGCGAGCCGGCGGGCACGACGGGGGCCTCGGCGACCGGCCGGTCCTGGGCGGCCTGGCCGGCGCCCGGGGCGCCCTTGAGCACCACCAGCGCGGTGGTGCCGGCGGCCAGGCCGGTGATCGCGAGGAACGCGCGACGCATGGGCGGGGCCTCTCTACAGCTCGAAGGTGGCGCGGTGGATCTGCCGGCGGGGCACCCCGGCTTGGCGCAGCGCCCCGACCGCCTCCTCGACCAGGCCGCCCGGGCCGCACAGGTAGACGTCGCGACGGGTCAGGTCGGGCAGCAGCCGGCGCAGCCCCTCCGGGCTCATCACCTGCCGGGGGCCGGGGTCGTCGCGGGAGCCGATCACGTACCAGACCGAGGTGTGCCGGGCCTGGGCGAGCCAGTCCAGCTCGTTGTGCAGCAGCACGTCGGCCGGGGTGCGGGCGCGGTAGATCAAGGCCGCCCCGGGCGGCAGCTCCTCCAGCATGGCCCGCAGCGGGGCGATGCCGCTGCCCCCGGCGATCAGCAGGGCCCGCTCCCGGGTCCGGTGCGCCGCCGTGAAGGTGCCGGACGGCCCCTCCGCCCAGACCCGGGTGCCCGGGGTGAGATCCCGCAGGTCGGCGGTGTGCCGGCCGACGACCTTCACGGTGAGCCGCAGCCAACGGCCGTTGCCCGCCGCGGAGAGCGAGAACGGGTGCGACTGCCACCAGCAGCCGGGGTTGAGGAAGCGCCAGCGGAAGTACTGCCCGCCGAGCAGGTCGATCTGGTTGAGCCGGTAGCCGGTCAGGTAGATCGAGATGGTGTCCGGGCTCTCCGCCACCACGTCGGCGACGCGCAGCCGGTGCCGCAGGTTGAAGCGCAACGGGGCGATCAGCCGGCCCCACACCAGCGCGGCCACCACCAGCAGGTAGGCGGCGATCCAGCCGGTGCGCACCGGGCCGGGCCCGTAGAGCTGGGCGCCGTTGCTGAACTGGTGCCCGTAGCCGAGCAGCAGGGCCAGGTAGCTGGTGAGGTGCAGGTGGTACCAGAGCTCGTAGGGCAGCTGCCGGCGGACGCCCCGGACCGCCGTGCAGCCGACCGCCACCATGATGCCGGCGGCCACGAAGGCGGAGACCATGTCCTCGTAGTGGGTCAGCAGGGCGCCGACCTGGCCGAGGATCGAGTTCTTCTCCAGCCGGGCGTAGCCGACCACCAGCAGGGCCAGGTGGGCCAGGACCGCCACCAGCAGGGTGGCCCCGACGTCCCGGTGCACCCGGGAGAGCCGCTCGCCGCCCAGCCAGCGCTCCAGCACACCGAGCCGGCTCATCATCAGCACCTGGACCAGCAGCAGGTAGCCGGCGACCAGGCCGGTGATCCGGCCGGCCGCGGTGAGTACGGCGGTGGTGCCGGCCAGCGAGCCCGGCGGGGTGGCGAGCCACCAGGGCAGCACGGCGGCGACCAGGCCGAGCCAGAACGCGGCGGCCAGCGCCCGCCGCCCGCCGGGCCCGCGGCGCGGCCGGCCCGGAGGTACGGGGGCAGCCGGACGGCCGCCGTACGGGGCGGATGCCCTCGTACGGCGGCCGGCGGCGTAAGTGTCCTGATAGGTCACGCGTACAGCTTCACGGGGGTGTACTTCTGCCGGGGGAAGACCTTGTCCACCTGCGCGGTCGTCAGCCCGAACCGGCCCTGCGCGACGGACCCGTAGACGTTGAACATGTTGTTGTACTCGGGTACGTCTCCGCTGTCGAGATCGTTCAACCCGTTCCACGTGCCGAGGAGCGAACCGGCGAGCTTGCGCCCGGACAGGATGGTGACCACGCCGCCGTGCCCGTGGTCGGTGCCGCCCTGGTTCGAGGCGACCCGCCGGCCGAACTCGCTGGACACCATGATCGTCACGTCGGCGGCCCGGTCACCGAGGTCGGTGAAGAACGCCGCCATGGAGCTCGCCAGCTCGTTGAGCCGCCGCCAGAGCTGGCCGCCCTCGCGGGTGCCCTGGTTCTCGTGGGTGTCGTAGCCGCCCATGCCGACCGTCGCCACCCGGACGTTCGCCCCGCCCTTGATGAGCTGGGCGAGCTGCTGGAAGGCGTAGCCGACGCCGTCGTACTTCACCCCGGCGGCGGCCTGGTACGGCTTCGCGGCGAGCTTCTGCGCGGTGGCCAGCGCCCCCATCCCCTCGATCACCGCCTCCTCCACCGGGTGGTTGATCCCGGTGAAGAGCCCGCGGATCGCCTTCTCGGTGGCGGCGCGGTACCGGTCGTCGCCGTTGAGCCGCAGCTCCCCGACGTTGTTGAGGGAGATGGCGCCGTTCACGCCGACCAGCGAGCGGGGCAGGGTGCTGCCGATGCCGACGCTGCGGAACGCGGTGCCCTTGCCGAGGGTGTCGACCAGGCTGTCCAGCCAGCCCCGGCCGCCGGTCTCGCCGGGCAGGCCGCCCAGGTTGCAGGCGTCAGCCGCCTGGAAGTGGCTGCGGGACAGCCGCGGGTCGGAGACCGCCGGCACGAAGCCGAGCTGGCCGGCCTTGAGCCACTGCTCCAGCGGGGCGAACGCGCTGGTCAGCTTGAAGCCGCGGCCGAGGGCCAGCGAGTCGTTGCCGAGCAGCAGGTCGGGGCGGGTCCTGTTGAGCACCGGGTCGTCGGCCGGGGCGACCAGGCTCAGCCCGTCCAGCCCGCCGTAGAGGAAGACGTGGATCAGGGTGCCGGTCTTCGTCGCCGCGAAGGACGCCGAGGTGGTGACGAACTGGGCGGTGGCCAGGGCGGTCGCGGTGGCCGCGGCGCCGGCGACGAAGGTACGCCGGGTGACGCCCCGGCCGTCCTGCTGGGCCTCCTCCAGCTCCTCCAGCCGGCGGTACCGGTCGGCCTCGGCGGCGTTCTCCGCCGCGACGATGTCCGCCTCCGCGCGCAGCAGCGCCTCGGCCGGGTTGTCGGCCAGCCGCCGCAGGTCGGGGCATTCGGGGTGCAGGGGGTACGGGTTCACGGTCATCTCCATCGAATGCCTCACCGGAGGTGGTGCTGGGGGGACGCGAGGATCGTCCGCGCGACCGCGGCGATGGCCCCGTTGAAGGTGGCGTCGACCTTGGCGCCGGCCGACACCCCGGCGACGCCGAGCACGAGGGCCTTCTCCTTGGCGCTCAGCTTCTGGTGCACGAGCCGCTGGGCCAGTGCGTCCACGTACGCCCCGGCGGTCGCCGGCGGCTTTGCCACCAGCTTCTCCGGCTTGACGAAGGTGAACTGCTTGCGCCAGCCGCCGATCAGGTCGCCGGCCTCGTTCCAGCCGTCGACCATGGTGCCGGCGGAGGTCCAGGCCACGTAGACGTCCGCGTAGCCGTCCGGGGTGGGCTTGCCCATCGGGTACTGGCCCAGCTCGCGCAGCTTGTCCTGGATCTGCCGCAGCCCCTGGGCGTACGGGGTGCGCCGCTTGTCGCCCTCGAAACCGGCGGACGCCTCCGGCCCGACGCCAAGCGACCGGTACGTGGCGACCAGGTACTCCATCGGCCGGCGGACCTTCTGGCCGACCGCGGCCCAGAACTCCGACGAGCTGAACAGGGTGGCCAGCACCGGCCGGATCTGACCCTTGTTGGTGGTGTAGGCCTTGGCCAGCCGGTCCACCAGCGACTTCGGCGGGGTGTCGGAGACGAACCGGGTGGCCAGGCTCCGGGCCACGTACTGCGCGGTCGACTGGTGCTGCGCGATGTAGGTGATGTACTGGTCGATCACCTTGTCGGCGGCCTTCGGGTCGGCCGAGTTGTTGGCGTGGCTGAACCCGAGGATCTTGACCTTGCCGAGGTAGTGCCGGTCGGCGTGGAAGACGTACTTGCCGTCGGCCACGCCCCGGCCGGTCTGCAGCAGGGCGGCCTGGCGGACGTCCTTCTCGGTGTAGCCACCGTCCACACCGACCGAGTAGAGCTCCAGGTTCTCCCGGGCCAGGTTCTCGTTGACCGCGTCCTTGCGCGAGTCGGTCTGGTTCAGGTAGATCAGCAGCGCCGGGTGCCTGTTGGCGGCGACCAGCATCTCCGGGTAGCTGCCCAGCGCGTGCTTGCGGATGACGTCCTGGTCGAAGGAGTTGCGGTAGATCTCGCCGCCGTCGAAGTCGGCCGCCACGTGGAGGAAGTCGTTCCAGAAGTCGACCATCACCTCGAAGAGCTGGCGGTCGGACCAGATCTGCCGCGCGATCGTGGCATCCACCGTCTCCCGCTCCGGCTGGGCCCCCCGCTCGTTGAGCTGGTCCCGCTGGTCGCGCAGCTGGGTCGGGGTCAGCTTGAGCGTGGGCAGCTCGGCCAGCTTCAGCTCGGCCTTGGTCGGCGCGATCTTCTCCGGCTGGAGCTGCTGGCGCAGCCAGTCGTCGATGCCGAGCCGCTTGATGTCGGCGAGCACCTTCGGCGTGGCGCCGAAGGTGGCCCGGCTGGCCAGGTGGCGGATCGGGTCCTTGGCGAGCACCGTCTTGACGGTCACCTGCGTGGCCGCCGCGGCCGCCGCCGGGCTGGCGAAGATCCGGCCACCGGACGGGGCGTTGCGCTTGAGCGCCGCGCCGGCCCGGGAGCCCATGTAGCTCTCGTTCTGCTCGGTGTAGGTGCGCACCGTGCTCGGCTGCTGACCGCCGGGACGGGCGGCGGTGCCGTCGGTGACCACCGTGCCGGTCGCGTCGCCGGCCACCGGGTCGTCGGAGAACAGGCCGCGGACCCGCGGGGACAGGGCCAGGGCGGCGCCACCGGCGACCACCGCGGCGCCGCCGAGCGCGGCGAGGGCACGACGCCGGCCGCGGCGCGGCTCGTCGTCGTCGTCCAGGTTGGGCAGTCCCGGGCCGGGCGGCGGGGCGTACCCGCCGGACGGCTGGGCATAGCCGCCGGACGGCTGCGCGTAGCCGCCGCCGGCGAAGCCGTCGGGCCCGACCCACTGTGGGCCAGGCCCCGGAGGCGCCGGGGTGGCGTAGCCGGCGGGCCCGGCGTAGGGCATGGCGTTGTCCAGGTCGCGGTACCCGTCCGGGTGGGGGTGCTGGAATCCGTCCCAGCCGCGGTCGTCGCGGGGTCGACGCGGTGGCACGTTCAGGTCGGCCATGTAGCTGTCCCGTTTTCTTCGAGCGCCGGCTCGCCTGCCACCCAGGGGTGGGCGGAGGGGCGGCGACGGTTGCCGGAGGAGTTGCTACGGGAAAGTAGCCAGGCGCTCCCAGCCGCTCAAGGCACGCCGATGGGGCCGGTGAGGGCACTTAAGACGGTGCTCAGGCCGGTCCTCCGGCGGCCGGTGGAACCCGTCCGGGCCGGCGGCCTCCGGAGCAGGGCCGAGCCGGACGGTGACCACCCGGACGTGACGTTTTCGACCGCCGCGACGCTGTTGGGGGCGTTCAATCACTGAGGGAAACTTAAGGCACGGATAAGCCCGTGCTGAGGTCTGCGACCGGTGCGTCCAGGCCCGTCCCGCTCGCCGAAACCAGCGGCAGCGGCGGCGCGTGACCCGCCTCCGTTGCGGGTATGCCGCCGAACCGCTGAAGCCGTGAGGGGAAGGCACCGCCATGCTCAGCAAAGAGGATCAGCGCAGGTTCGAACAGATCACCCGCCAACTGCGGGAGAGTGACCCGCAGTTCTTCGCCCGGCTCGACCACCGGGCCCGGGGCCGCCGAGGCCGGTACCTGATGCTGTTGACGATCGTGCTGTGGGCCTCGCTGCCGGCGATGACCGTGCTGGCCGGGCGGCTGGCCGGCGCGATCTGCGCCGTGGTGCTGCTCGCCAACGCCGGCCTCATGTGGCGGTTCCGCCGACGCTGGCTATGACCGCGGCGCCGGTGGCGGGTCGTCCGACCCCGCCGCCGCATCGCGGCGACCGAAATCCCGGGGCGCCGCTTCGCGACCAAACTCCCTGGGCGCCGCTTCGCGACCGAACTCCCGGTATGCCCGGCGGAGCCGCTCGACGAGGCCCGGGCCGCCGATCGCGGCCCCGGGCGGGCCGAGCTGGCGCAGCAACAGTTCCGGCCCGGTGGCCAGGGTGGGCGGCCGGTCCGGCAACGCCACCGGGGACAGCCAGAACCGGTCGAGCTCGTCGTCCGGCGGGACCGCCGGCAGACCGCCCAGCACCCGTCCCGCGCCGGCCACGGGCTGCGCCGCCGGCCGGGCGTCCGCGTCCGCCGGCACGGCCGGTACGTCCAGGGCCGCCGCCGGGCCGGCCGGTGCGCCGCCGGGGGTGGCGGCGCCGCGCAGCGTACGGAGCCGGTCGAGCAGCTCGCCCCGAGCCCGCCCGCGCCAATGCAGGAGCTGGAACGGGTCGGCGTCGAACGCCTCGGCGAGCAGGTAGAACGTGGCCGCGAGGTGCTTGCACGGCACCGCGAAGTCGGGGCAGCCGCAGTGCTGGCCCAGCTCGCCGACGGCGGCCGGGAAGAGCGGCGCGCCCGCCGCGGTGAACAGCTCCTCCAGCTCGGCCGGCAGGTCACCGGCGAGCAGCCGGGCGCTGAAGAACGCCTGCCCGGCCAGCTCCGCCTCGATCCGCTCCCACACCTCGTCCGGGTACGCGGCCAGCCCGATCCGCACCGGGTAGGGATCCGGCCGGGACCCCTGCACGGCGGCGGTGACCAGCCCGGGTGTGACGTCCAGCCGCAGCACCTGGCCCCGGCGCGCGTACGCCCGGCCCCGGGTGAGCCGGGTGCCGAGCGCGAAGGACTCCAGCACCTCCAGGAAGCGCCGGGACCACCACGAGCGCCCGATGGCGCCGCGGGTGCTGCGGGCCTTCAGCCCGCCCTCGACCCGCCGGGGCGGCCCGAACTCGGCGAACCGCGACCCTCCGTCCGGTGTGGTCACTCGACCACCGCCCCGGACTCCAGCGCGAACAGTTCGCGCAGGGTGTCGGTGGAGAGTTCGGTGACCCACTGCTCGCCGCTGCCCACCACCCGCTGGGCCAGGCTCCGCTTGTCGGCGATCATCGCGGCCACCTTCTCCTCGACCGTGCCGGCGCAGACGAACTTGCGGACCTGCACCCGGCGGCGCTGGCCGATGCGGAACGCGCGGTCGGTGGCCTGGTCCTCGACGGCCGGATTCCACCAGCGGTCCACGTGCACCACGTGGTTCGCCGCCGTGAGGGTGAGCCCGGTGCCGCCGGCCTTGAGCGAGAGCACGAAGAGCGGCGGGCCCTCCGGGGACTGGAAGCGGGTCACCAGGGCGTCCCGTTCGGCCTTGCCCACCCCGCCGTGCAGGAACAGCACCTCCCGGCCGGTACGCGCCGACAGGTGGCCGCGCAGCATGCCGCCGAACTCGGCGTACTGGGTGAAGAGCAGGGCCTTCTCGCCGGCCGCGAGCACCTCGTCGACGATCTCCTCCAGCCGTTCCAGCTTGCCGGAGCGGCCGGGCAGGGCGGAGCCGTCGTGCAGCAGCTGGGCCGGGTGGTTGCAGACCTGCTTGAGCCGGGTCATGGTGGCCAGCACCAGGCCGCGGCGTTCGATGCCGTCGCTGGACTCGATCTTCGCCATCATATCGTCGACCACCGCCCGGTAGAGCGCGGCCTGCTCAGCCGTGAGGTTGCAGAGCACCTCCATCTCCAGCTTCTCCGGCAGGTCGGTGATGATCGAGGAATCGGTCTTGAGCCGGCGCAGCACGAACGGCCCGGTGATCCGGCGCAGCCGCTCGGCCACCTCGGCGTCGCCGTGCCGTTCGATCGGCTCGGCGAACTTCTTCTTGAAGGTGGCGGCCGGTCCGAGCAGGCCCGGGTTGGCGAACTGCATGATGGACCAGAGGTCGGCGAGCCGGTTCTCCACCGGCGTGCCGGTGACCGCGACCCGGTGCCGCGCGGGCAGCGACCGCACCGCCTCGGCCTGCCGGGTGGAGGCGTTCTTGATCGCCTGCGCCTCGTCCACCACCACCCGGTGCCAGTCGATCCCGGCCAGCTCGTAGGCGTCCCGGGCGGCCACCCAGTAGGTGGTCAGCACCAGGTCCGCGGCGTGCACGGCGGCGGCGAACGCTTCGCCCCGGGCCCGTTCGGCACCGTGGTGCACGTGGACCCGCAGCTCCGGCGCGAACTTCGCCGCCTCACGCTGCCAGTTGCCGACCAGCGACATCGGACAGACCAGCAGCGTGGGCCCGGCCGCCGGCGGGTCCCCGGCGAGCAGCGCGAGCAGCTGCACGGTCTTGCCCAGCCCCATGTCGTCGGCGAGGATCCCGCCCAGCCCGAGGGACTGGAGGAAGGCCAGCCAGGCCAGCCCCCGCCGCTGGTACGGCCGCAGCGTCCCGGCGAACCCGGCCGGCGGGTCGGCCGGGGTGAGCCGCCGCTCCGCCTCCCCGGCCAGCAGCTCGCCCAGCGCGCCGTCGGCGGCCACCTCCAGCACCGGCAGCTCGCCGGGGCCCTCGGCCCCGGCCAGGCCCATCCGCAGCAGGTCGGCCACGGTCAGCTCGCCGGAGGAGCGGAGCAGCCGCAGCCCGGCTTCGAGCCGCTGCGGATCCAGCTCGACCCAGCGGCCGCGCAGCCGGACCAGCGGCGACTTCAGCTCGGCCAGCGAGGCCAGCTCCTCGGCGGTCACCGGCTGGTCGCCGAGGGCCACCTCCCAGCGGTAGTCGACCAGGGCGTCCAGCCCGAGCCCGCCGGAGGCCACGGCCACCGTGCCGGGCGCGGTCCGGCTGCGCGCCCGCAGCCGCGCCCCGAGCCGGGACGAGGAGCGCCGCCACCAGGAGGGCAGCAGCACCCCGAAGCCCGCCGCGTGCAGCACCGGCGCGCCCTCCCGCAGGAACCGGTGCGCGCCGTCGGCGTCCAGCTCCATGCCGTCCGGCGCGGCGGTGCGCAGCGCGGCGTCCAGCTCGGGCCAGAGCCGGCTGGCCCGGCCCAGCTCGGCCAGCAGGGTCTCCTGCGGGTCGACGCCGCGCGCGGCGAGCGCGGGCGCGGGCCGCTGCCAGATGTGCGCCGCGTCGACCACCAGCCCCGGCTCGTCGGTCGGGTGCAGGCCGAACTCGACCCGCCAGGCGCCGCCCTCGACCAGCTCGGCCACCGGATCGACGGGCGGCTCGACCAGGCGGAACGCCGCCCGCACCGGGCCGCCGGCGGCGTCACGCTGCCAGGCGTACAGCTCGGCCCGGAGGGTGTCCAGGGCGGCCGGCTCGGCGGCGAAGACCCGCTCCGGGCCGGTGAGGGCCGCAAGCCAGGCCGGCACCGGCCCGCCCGGGCGCATGCCCCGCGGCAGCCGGGTGTCGGCGAGAGCGGCCCGGGCGGCGGCGTCGACCAGCGCGTCCAGCGCCTCGGCCACCAGCTCCCCGGGCTCAGCGCCCGGCGCTGGCGGGGACGAACCGTCGGCTGCTGTGGGCGCATCCGTGGTCGCCCGAGCGACAACAGACGCACCCGGATCGCCGGCAGCCGGGTGCCATTCGCGGGCGGCGCGGGCGGCCGGGGGCAGGGCGAGGGCCAACGAGCGGGCCCAGGCGGCGTCCGTGCCGGTGAGCAGCGGGCGCCAGAGGGCCGACGCGGTCACCACGTCCGAGTCGTCGACCACACGCAGGCGCGCCGCCGGGCCCGGCGGGTCAGCCGGGTTGGCTGGTGCCGCCGGGTAAGCCGATGCCACCGGGCCTGCTTTTGCGGCCGTTCCAGACCTGGTCGAGACGGGGCCCGTGTCGGGATCGGCGAGTCCCGGCAGCACCCGGCCGCGGCTGACCAGGTCGGTGGCGAAGTCGGCCAGCTCGGCCAGGTGGCGCAGGCTCGCGCCGGGCACCGCCGCCCCCGCTGCCAGCGCCCGGAGCAGGGCGAACGCGGCGTCCGGGGCGTACGCCAGGGCGGGGACCCGCCAGCCGGCGCGGGTGACCGGCCCGCGGACCGGGTCCCCGACGGTGGTCCGGACCAGCTCGGGTGAGTCCAGCGGCGAGCCGGCCCGGGTGGGCAGGTCGAGCAGCACGGAGGCCGGCTCGCCCGCCGGGTCGCCGAGCGCGGCGGCGAGGGTGGCGTGGTCGGCGGCGAAGGGATGCGGCCGCTCGCGCGGGGCACGGCCCGGCCGGCGGGGCGCCCGGGCCGGCAGCGTGCTGTCCTCGGCCCAGACGGCGAGCCCGCGGCCGGACAGCCACAGCCCGTGGATGACCAGCACGCACTCCCCCTCAACGACGCCCGGGGCCAGGATAGGCGGCCGGCGCGGACTACTGTCGGCGCCATGGTCGATCTGCTCGTGATCGGCGGGTTGGGCGTGGACATCCGCGCCCAGGTGCCCGCCCTGCCCCTGCCGGCGGCCGACTCGCTGGCCGTGCCACCGATCGAGTTGCGTATCGGCAACACCGGGGCCGGGGTGGCACTGGCCGCGCACGCCCTCGGCCTGCGGGTGGCGCTGGTCGACGTGCTCGGGGCCGACCCGGCCGGCGACGTGGTCCGGGCGGCGCTGGCCCGCACCTCGGTACGCGCCGTGCTGGCCGACGCGCCGGCTGGCACCCGCCGCTCGGTGAACATGATCGACCCGGCCGGCCGGCGGATGTCGCTCTACGACCCGCGTCCCTGGTCCGGCCCGGCGCCGTTCGGCGAGGCGGAGCTGGCCGGGCTGGTGCGCGCGGCGGCGCACGTGCACGTCTCGATCATGGACTGGGCCCGGGACGTGCTGCCGACCGTGCGGGCCGCCCTCGGCACCGGGGTGTCCCTCTCCACCGACCTGCACGACTGGGACGGCGAGAACGACTACCACCGGCCCTTCGCCGACGCGGCCGACCTGGTCTTCGTCAGCGACGTCCGGCTGGGCGACCGGGCCGGGAAGGTGGCGGCCGGGCTGGCGCCGCGGACGGTGCTGGTGACCGGCGGGGCGGCCGGCGCCACCCTGCACGGCCCGGACACCCCGCCGGTCCACGTGCCCGCCACCACCCCACCGGCGGCCGTGGTCGACACCAACGGCGCGGGCGACGCGTTCGCCGCCGGCCTGATCGCCGCCCGGCTGCGCGGCGCCACCCCGCTCGGCGCGGCCCGGTACGCCGCCCGGGTGGCCGCCGCCGCCTGCACCCACGACGGCATGGAGTATCCGACCGGCCTGCTGCCCCGGGCCTGAGCCCGGATCAGATCGCCCCGGTCTCGCCGTCGGTCAGCTCGCGCAGGATGTCGGCGTGCCCGGCGTGCCGGGCAGTCTCCTCGATGAGGTGCACCAGCACCCAGCGCAGCGACACCTCGCCGAGCTGCGGGTGCGGCACCACGTGGTCGAGGTCGAACCGGGCGGCGACGGCCCGGGAGCGGGCGCAGGCGGCCCGGTAGGCGGCGGCCAGCCCGTCGACCGTCTCGCCCGGGTCGAGGGTGAAGCTGGCCTCGGCGTCGGCCTCGCTGGTGAGGTAGACGTCGCCCGGCCCGGGGGCGAACAGGCAGGGCAGCCAGTTCCGCTCCACCAGGGCCAGATGCTTGAGCAGGCCGGCGAGCGTGGTGCGGGAGGGCACCAGGCGGCGGGCCGCCTCGGCGTCGGAGAGGCCGCGCGCCTTGCGCAGCACCGTGGCGCGGTGGAAGTCGAGGAACGATTCGAGGATGGCCCGCTCGTCGCCCGTGCGGGCGAGGACCGGACCGAGGGTGGGGTCGATCGCCGGGTCCGCCATTCCCGGACCCTAGTCGCCCGGGCGGCCGGCCCGCTGCCCCGGCATCCCGCTGCGGGCCGGCGCTGCCCGGGGCAGGATGGGCGCATGGCATCCACGGTGCAGATCCCTATGGTGGGCGGCACGGCCGACGGCGAGACCGTCACCGTCGAGCTGGACAGCAACAATCGTCCGCCGCTGACCCACCACCACATCGGGCCGGAGGGACTGGCGCACGCGCAGATCTACGAGCTGGAGTCGGACGACCAGCGCGACCGTGGGTGGGTCTACACCTGGCGGGGACCGGCGGCCTGACGGCCGCTCAGGCCGCGGCCCGGCTCAGCGCCCGCGACCGGATGCTCTCCAGCACACCCCGGGTGACGTGGGAGGTCCCCCGGGCCTGCTCGCATACGGCGGCCACCCGCCGGGCGGTCTCGTCGGCCCGCCCCTCGCGCTCGTCCCACAACCGGTCCACCTCGGCCAGCAGCGGGCCCTCCACCTCACGCTCCACGCCGCGCAGCGCCGGCACCCCGAGCCGCTGGGCCAGGTCGAAGACCTTTCCCGCGTACGGCAGGGGCAGGAACGGCGTGCCCATCATGGCCGCGAAGATCAGGAAGTGCAGGCGCATGCCGACCGCCAGGTCGAAGTGCTTCATCAGGCCGAGCACCTGGCGGGGCGTGTAGTCGTTGTGCAGGATCCGGCCTCGCTCGGCGGCCACCATGTGCGACATCACGCCGTGCGAGTGCCGGATGTCGTCGCGTTCCATCGGCACGAAGAGCACGTACGCGTCGATCCGGTGCACCAGGAAGTCGCTGATCTGGGCGAGCAGCCGGTGGTAGCCGTCGACGTCGAGGCGTTCCGCCGCGCGGCCCGGTTCGCGGACGCTCAGCCCGACCAGCTGCTTGCCGGCCGGCACGCCCTCCTCGCGCAGCCAGCTCTCCGGGAACCCCTCCGGGGTGAGCAGGAACGCCGGGTCGGCGGTGACGGTGATCGGGTTCAGCAGCCCGGCCTCCTCCAGCACCATCCGGGACTCCTGGTCGCGCACGGTCACCTCGGTGGCCTGGCCCAGGGTCTCCCGCACCATCCCGGTGTCCACCCCCTCGCTGAGCGGGCCGACCCCGACCGCGTAGGTGAGCAGCGGCAGGCCGCGCTCCTGGGCGACCCGGACCACCCGCAGGTAGCGCCGGGCCTCCTTGTCGTAGAGGATCCCGCCGCCGCCTAGGACGAGCAGGTCGAGCTCGCCCAGGACCGCCGACGAGTCGACGCGGCTGACCCCCTCCCAGGGCACCGCCTCCACGTCCGGGTGGGCCAGCGCGGTGTGCGCCGGGTTCCGGGAGAAGACGATGATCCGGGCGTGCGGCTCCTGCTGACGCAGGTCGGCCAGGAGGCCGGTGAGGATGGCCTCGTCGCCCAGGTTGCGACCGCCGTACGAGCCGAGCACACCGATGGTCAGTCCGGCGCCATCCGTCATCGTCGCTCCTCCCCAGGTGCGTCCCGGCCAGCGTTCCCGCTGGCTGCGGCGACATACCTGGGCGGAGCGCGGGTCATCCGGTGACGCCGCCGACCAGACGGGAGACCAGGGCGGACACCACCTGATCGACGTCGAACCCGGCGTCGATCGAGGTGGTGAGCAGGTCGAGCAGGAGCCCGTCGACCGCGTAGTGCAGCAGGGCGACCTCGAACGCGCCGCCGGGCAGCCCGGCGGCGACGTGGAAGGCGACGTCGTCGGCGTACCCCCGGCGCAGCACGTCGCCGAGCGCGGCCCGCAGCTCGGGGCGGCGGGAGGCCTCCAGCCGCAGCTCGAACAGGGCGCGGGTGAGGTCGGGCTTGCGGGTGGTGCGCTCGACGATGTAGCGCAGGTAGTCGGTGACCAGCGCGAGGGAGGGCTCCCGCCGGCCGAGCTCGGCCAGCACCGCCGGGTCGGGCGCCATCCGGGCGAAGATCCGTTCGGCCAGCCCGGCGAGCAGCGCCGCCCGGGACGGGAAGTAGTTGGAGGCGGTGCCGGTGGGAACGCCCGCCTCGGCGTCCACCGCGCGGTGGGTCAGGCCGCGCGCGCCGGCGGCGGCGAGGACTCGCAACCCGGCGTCGGCGAGCAGGGTGCGGCGTTCCGGATTCCTGGCCATGCCCAGCACCCTAGCAATAACCACGACAGGTGTTGTACATTCTGCGCCGACCACGACAGCCGTCGTGGTTGATCCCGGACATCGGAGTCGGTTTGCGCAAGCTCGTGTACTACGTCGCCAGCACCCTCGACGGCTTCATCGCCGCCCCCGACGGGTCCTACGACTTCCTCCCGCTGGAGCCCGACGTGGCGGCCCACCTGGTCGCCGAGTGGCCCCAGACCCTCCCCACCTTCGCCCACGCCCAGTTCGGCATCGCCTCGCCGCCCACCGGCCGCTTCGACGCCCTGCTCATGGGCCGGGCCACCTACGACCCGGCGCTGAAGCTGGGCATGACCAGCCCCTACGCGCACCTCAAGCAGTACGTCTTCAGCCGCTCGCTGCCCCCGTCCGACGACCCGCAGGTGGAGATCGTCGACACCGACCCGGTGGCCTTCGTCCGCGAGCTGAAGGGACAGCCCGGCGGCGACATCTGGCTCTGCGGCGGCGGGCAGCTCGCCGGCCAGCTCATCGACGAGGTCGACGAGCTGGTGGTCAAGCTCAACCCGGTCGTGATCGGCAGCGGCGTCCCGCTGGTCGCCCGAGGCTTCACGCCGAGCCGATTCACCCTGGTCGACACCCGGCCGTTCGACAGCGGCGTGGTAATGCTGCGCTACACCGCCGGGGCGCGGTAATCGGTTGCCCCGGTGGGGCGGCGTCGCGCACGGTGGGGCGGTGACCAGCCTGACGAAGCGCCGGATCCGCTGGGCCGACCTGCCCGGGCCCGTCCGCGCCGCGGTCGAGGAGATCCTCGGCGACC
Source organism: Micromonospora sp. NPDC023966 (assembly GCF_040639095.1). NCBI lineage: Bacteria > Bacillati > Actinomycetota > Actinomycetes > Micromonosporales > Micromonosporaceae > Micromonospora > Micromonospora sp. NPDC023966. Next base: position 187,835 of record NZ_JBEZZJ010000006.1, read on the forward strand.
GGGTGGTGACGGCGGAGTCGCAGCACGGCGGCTTCTCCCCCGGCACCGCCGACCGGGTCCGCACCGCCCGTGGCGGGCGGGCCTTCGTCAAGGCGGTCAGCCCGGCGCAGAACGACCGCAGCCCCACCCTGCACCGGGCGGAGGCGCGGATCGCCGCCGCGCTGCCACCGGCCGCGCCGGCGCCCCGGCTGCTCGGCAGCCATGACGACGGCGACTGGATCGCGCTGGTCTTCACCGACGTGGAGGGCCGGCACCCGGTCACCCCGTGGGACACCGGCGAGCTGACCGCCGTGCTGTCCACCCTGGAGGCGATGGCCGGGCTGCTCACCCCGGCCCCCGCCACGGTCGCCGCCACCGCGACGGAGCAACTCGGACACGACTTCGGCGGCTGGCGGCGGATCGCCGCTGACCCGCCCGCCGACCTCGACCCGTGGGCGCGGGCCCGGCTGCCCGAACTGTGCGCGGCCGCCGACCGAGGGCTGGCCGCGCTGGCCGGCGAGACGCTCTGCCACCTCGACGTCCGGGCCGACAACCTGCTGATCGGCCCGGACGGCACGGTCACCGTGGTCGACTGGCCGTGGGCCTGTCGCGGACCGGCCTGGCTGGACAGCCTGCTCGTTTTGGTCAACGTGCAGGTGCACGGCGGCCACGACCCGGAGGCGCTGCTGGCCGCCCTGCCGCTCGCCGCCGGGCTGGCTCCGGCCGACCTCACCGGGGTGCTGGCCGGGTTCACCGGCTTCTTCCTGGACGGCGCCCGCCAGCCGCCCCCGCCCGGCATCCCCACCGTCCGGGCGTTCCAGCGGTTGCAGGGCGACGCGCTGCTGCCCTGGCTCGCCCGCCGGCTCGGCTGACGGTTCGCCTCAACCATCCGCCGGGTGGGTCGCGTTCGTAGAGGCGAGGGGGTGGGCATGTCGGAGACGTTCCACGAGTTCGTGGTGCAGCGGTCGCCCGCGCTGTCGCGGACCGCGTACCTGCTGACCGGGGACCACCAGCACGCCGAGGACCTGTTGCAGAGCGCGCTGGCCCGGACGTACCGGCACTGGCGGCGGATCCGCGACGGGGACCCGGAGGCGTACGTGCGCCGGGTCATGTACCACCAGCAGGTCTCGTGGTGGCGCCGGCGGCGGGTGGCGGAACGGCTGGAGCCGACGCCGGTCGAGCGGGGCGGCGGCGACCACACCGAGAACACCGCGCTGCGGCTCAGCGTGGTGGCCGCGCTGCGCCGGCTCACCGCCCGGCAGCGGGCCGTGGTGGTGCTCCGCTACTACGAGGACCTGACCGAGGCGCAGGTGGCCGAGGTGCTCGGCTGCTCGGTGGGCACGGTGAAGCGGCACGGGCACGACGCCGTGCGCCGGCTCCGCGACCTCGTCCCCGACCTCATGGAGCCGACGCCGGAGAGGAGCGGGCGATGAGCATACGGCTGCGGGAGGCGCTGCGGGAGGCGGCGGCCGAGGTGCCCGCGTACCCGGTGCACGACCGCGCGGTGCGGACCGCGCGGCGCGCCCGGCGGCGGATGGCGGCGGCGGTCGCGGCGGTCGCGGTGCTGCTGGCGCTGGTGCCGCTGACGGTGAGCGGCGGCGGGCGGCCCGGGATCGCGCCGGCCGGCGCGGACGGCCCGGCGCTGCCCGACCGGATCGGGCTGCCGGGGTTCGGCACGCTGCGCGCCACCGACCGGCCCCGGCTCGGCCCGGCGTCGGTCGTGTTCAGCGGGCAGGCGCGCGGCCTCACCGGACTGATCGACGAGGACGGCACCGTCGGCATCGTCGCCGCCGACGCGGACCGCTACCGGACCTGGAAGGTCGGCCACGAGGCGCCGGCCGGTGAGCAGGTGCTGCTCTCCCCCGACGGGCGGGGGATCGCCGTGCCGGCCGGTTCCAGTGAGCATCCAGGGATCGACCTGGTCGACCTGGTGGATGGCGCGGTACGGCGGCTGCCCAGCCCGAGGGAGGGCAGCACGCTGACCGAGCCGGCCGGCTGGACGCCGGACGGGACGGCGCTGGTGGTTCGGGACACCACACCGGCCAACCCGGAGGGCAGCGCCCACGTCAACACGCTCAGCCTGGTCCGGCTGGACACCGGCCGGGCGGTGCGGCTGCTCGAGACCGAGCAACTGCCGATCTTCGGCACCCCGGTCGCGTTCACCGCGGACGGGTCCCGGCTGGCCTTCCAGGTCGGCGACAAGGTGCTCGTGTCCAGCGCGGACGGGCAGCAGGTCTCCTCGTTCCCGCTGCCGGCGGAGAGCGGGCTGGCCGGCAAGGGGGCCTGGCTGCCGGACGGCACGTTGGCCCTGGTCAGCCACGACCCGGGCAGCGACCGGTGGCGGCTGCGCCGGGTGGACACCGCCGGGAAGGACCTCGGCGCGCCGGCGCTGCCCGCCGTCGCGGGCGTCACCACGATCCGGTTGCTCGGCTGGCAGGCGGACGGGACCGCGGTGGTGGTGGCGTACCGGCCGGAGCCGAACTCCCCGACCTCCTTCGAGGGGGCGCTGCCGATGGACCAGCGGACCGCGTACGGGAACGTGCGGACGGTCCGGGTGCTGGGCCTGGCCCCGGGGGCCGCCGCGCCGACCACCCTGCTCACCGCCCCGGATCAGGTGCTCGCCATCGACGTGGCGGACACGGTGGTGCGCGCCGGGCGGGTCCGCGCGGCCGATCCACCGGCGGGCCCGGGCGGCCGGGTCTGGTGGGCGGCCGGGGCGGCGGCGCTGGTGCTCGGCGGCCTGCTGGCCCGGCGGCTGCTCCGGCGGAGACGCGCGGCCCGGGCGGGCGGGGTCAGCCGGGGGCGCGCACCTCGTGGGTGAGGAAGGGCAGCACCGCCGCCGGCAGGGCGGGTGAGCCGACGATGTCGTAGTGGGTCAGCCCGGGCAGCACGGCCAACCGCGACGCGGGCCGGTCGGTGCCGTCCCAGCCGGCGTCCCGGTGGCCGCCGCCGAGCAGCCCGAAGAACTCGGCCGCGTGGTGCACCGGGATCGAGTCGGCGTCGGCGAAGACCAGCAGCACCGGCATCGGCAGGCCGGCCACCTCGGCCGACCAGTCGTAGTCGCGGCGAAGCAGCTCACCGGTCCTGGCCCAGAGCGCCGGCCAGTCCTGCGGGCGGGGCGCGACCCGCTCGTAGCGCTCGTGCGGCGGGGTGCCGCGCATCTGCTCGGCGACCCGCTCGTCCTGGGCGGCCATCGCGGCGAGCACCTCCGGGTACCAGCCCTGCCGCCGGCACGGCGTGGAGACCAGCACCAGGCGGCGGACCAGGGCGGGGTGCTGGATCGCGGCGCGCAGGGCCACCCCGCCGCCGAGCGAGTAGCCCAGCACGTCGGCCGCCGGCAGGTCGAGGTGGCGCAGCAGCGCGGCGACGTCGTCGGCCATCGACTCGTAGCGCAGCGGCCGGTCCACGTGGGCGGTACGGCCATGGCCCTGGAGGTCGACCGCGACGACCTGCCGGCGCGCGGCGAGTGCGGGCAGGACGGGCGCGAACATCTCCGTCGAGCCGTAGCCGCCGTGCAGCAGGACCAACGGGCGGCCGGCCCCGTGGATCTCGTACCAGAGCCGCACCCCGTTGACGTCCGCGTAGCTCACACCCGTTCAACGACGGCCGGCCCGGCGGCGGGTCGCCCCACCGCCGGGCCGGTCGGTTCGTTACTCGGCGACGACGTACCGGTGCAGCTGCCCCTCGTCACTGTCGACGGTGCCGTCCCGGCGGAGGCCGGCCTTCTCCAGCACCCGCACGGACGGCACGTTGGCCGGGTCGACCGTGGCGTACACCCGGATCACCTCCGGGAGGGTGAGGGCGTGGGCCACCAGGGCGCGGACCGCCTCGGTGATGTAGCCCCGGCACCGCCGGGACGGAACGATGCCGTAGCCGAACTCGACCGCACCGTCGGTCGGCGGCCACTTCAGCCCGATGCCGCCCACGGTGAGGCCGGTCTCCCGCTCGATGATGAGCCGGTGGCCGTGTGGCCGCTCGGGGTGACCGGCGATGATCCCGGCGATCACCCGTTCGCCGTCGGCCGGATAGTCCGCCGCCCAGTGCGGGCGCCGCTCGCCGGCGACGACGGCGGCGGCCTCATCGGCCGGCCAGGGGCGCAACACGAGACGGTCGGTGGTCAGGTCGAAAGAAGACAACGCGATTCTCCAAGGTCGTGGAGTGACCCGGGTCGCGGTCGGTCAGCGCGCGCGACCCGGAAGAGGGCATAGCAGGGCAAACTCATGGCGATCCATGGCCTCATCCCCCTGCGCTCACGACGGTCGCGTGTCCGCGCGTCGGCACTCTAACCCATGATCCGGATACGCCGCGCCCCCGTTGCCTCGGGCCAACGGGCAACGGGGGCGCAGCGGAGGACCGGTCAGCTGACGCCGGTGACGGCCTTGACCAGGTTGATGCCGAAGTAGATCACGAACGCGACGGCCACCGCCCACATCAGCGGGTGGATCTGCCGGGCCTTGCCCTGGGCCACCCGGATCGCCACCCAGCTCACGAAGCCGGCGCCGATGCCGTTGGTGATCGAGTAGGTGAACGGCATGAGGGTCATGGTCAGGAACGCCGGGACGGCGACGCCCACGTCGGTGAAGTCGATGTCCTTGACCTGGCGGATCATCAGCGCGCCGACCACCACCAGCGCCGGGCCGGCGGCCTCGCTCGGCACCAGCGACACCAGCGGGGTGAGCAGCAGCGCACCCAGGAAGAGCACGCCGGTGACCACGCTGGTCAGGCCGGTCCGCCCGCCGTCCGCGATGCCGGAGGAGGACTCGACGTACGTGGTGGCCGAGGAGGCGCTGCCGGCGCCGCCCGCGACCGCGGCGACGCCGTCCACGAAGAGCACCTTGCCCAGTCGCGGCATGTCGGTGCCGTCCTCGGTGGCCAGGTTGGCCTGCCTGGCCAGGCCGACGGTGGTGCCCATGACGTCGAAGAAGTCGGCCAGCACCAGGGTGAAGACCAGCAGCAGCGCGGTCATCACGCCGACGTGCGCGAACGCGCCGAACGACACGTTGCCGACCAGGTGCAGGTCGGGCGTCTGGAACAGCGGGTCCGGCAGGGTCGGCACGTTCAGCCGCCACCCGTCCGGGTTGGGCTTGCCGTCGACGAGAGCCGCGCCGGGCTTGGCGAACACGTTGACGATCACCGCGACGACCGTGGTGGCCACGATGCCGATCAGGACGCCGGCCTTCACCTTGCGGGCCACCAGGATGCCGGTGACCAGCAGGCCGACCAGGAAGACGACCGTGGGCCAGCCGTGCAGCGTGCCGTTGCTGCCCGAGCCGAGCTGCAGCGGCACGCCGGTGCCGGCCCGGACCAGACCGCCGTCGACGAAGCCGATCAGCGCGATGAACAGGCCGATGCCGGCCGCGATGGCCGCCTTCAGCTCGGCCGGGATGGCCCGGAAGACGGCCTTCCGGAAGCCGGTCAGCACCAGCACGGTGATGATCAGACCCTCGATGACGACCAGGCCCATGGCCTCGGCCCAGCTCATCTGGGAGGCGACCGCGTACGCGACGAACGCGTTCAGGCCCAGGCCGGTGGCCACGGCGAACGGCACCCGGCCGACGATGCCCATCATGATCGTCATGACCGCGGCGACCAGGGCGGTGACCCCGGCGACCGCCGGGATGCCCAGCGTCTTGCCGTCGGCGTCCGGCGCGGTGCCGATGATCAGCGGGTTGAGCACGACGATGTAGGCCATCGTCGCGAAGGTGGTGAGCCCGGCGAGCACTTCGCGACGGACCGTCGAGCCCCGGCGGGTGATCTCGAAGAAGCGGTCGAGGCGACTCTGCGCGGCGGGTTCCGCCGCCTCGACCGGGGCGGCAGGATCCTGCGTAGACACGCTCATGGCGCGGTCTTACTCCGTTCCGGGTTGGCCCAGCCGGTCGCGCCGGCCGGGCAGTGGGGGTGCAGCCGTCCCGTTTCGGTTGGCCCGGAGAACGTCGGGACGGCTGGGCTCCACGGGTCCCGTGAAGCACTACGAAGCCGCACCCCGGTCAGGGGAAGCGACTTCGCGAAGCCCACCTTAACCGCCGGGTAACGGCAGATGACCTGCCCCTGCGCGGGGAGCCGGCGCGGTGGTGGGCAAGGTCACGCCCGGGCCCGGTGCCGGGCGATCCATTCGGCGTTGAGCGCGTCGGCCTGCCGCGCGTGCCGGGGCCGGACCGGCACCCCGGCGGAGGGCAGCCCGAGCGCGTCGAGGACGCCCCGGGTCACCCCGTCCGGGTCGGCCGCCAGGTCCTCGTAGCGCAGCCGGTGCGGGGTGATCCCGTACCGGGCGAACCACGCGTCCCATGCCCCCTGGTGCTCCGCGATGGTGCGCAGCAGCTCGTCGATGCCGTCCGGGTCGTAGCGGGGCTCATCGGTGGGCGGGCCGGACGCGTCGACGGCGTCCGGGGCGGTGTCGGTCCACCGGCCGGTCTGCTCGGCGCGCAGCCAGGAGACCGCCTGCGCCAGCACGTCGTCGCGGCGCAGGTGCAGGAAGGCCATCCGGCCGAACGCCCGGCGCAGCAGGGCGTCGTCCGCGCCGGCCAGCTCCGGGTGCTCGGCGGCCAGCCCCTCGACCATCCGGTCCAGGGTGCCCCACATCAGCTTCGCCCCGAACACACCGTTGCCGGTCCGGCAGGCGGCCACGGCCGCCCGGACGTAGTCGCCGTAGCGCCACTCCCCCGCGGGCAGGCCCCAGCGGCGGGCCCAGAGCGGCTCGTCCGGCACCCGGAAGTACGCCTCCGGCCGGCCGGCCACCCCAGTCGAGGCCAGCAGGCCGCAGAGCAGCGAACTGCCGGTACGCGGGGTGGCACAGACGAAGTAGGCGTCAACGCCGGTCACCCGCCAAGCCAATCGGGACGGCCGGGTGCGGGCAACCCGATATCGGCCGCGGAGCTCAGCGACGTTGGAGCACCATCCGGCGGGCCAGCTCGTGCAGCTCGTCGCGCGCCGCCTGTTCCCGGCCGGTCGGGTCGGTCAACCGGAAGCCGTGCAGCCGGACGGCGTCGGCGTCCACGTCGTCCGGACGGCGGTGGCCCTCCAGGATGAAGCCGAAGAACGCACGCAGCGCCGCCTCACCCAGTTCGAGGGGGTGGAACGGGAGCCCGTCCCAGCCCGGCACCGGATGCTCCCCGGCCCAGTACGGCAGCTCGAATGCGAACGGCTCACCGATGTTCTCCCAGACGCCTTTCGGCCCCAGATTCAGCGACCGGACCAGGACCCCGTCCTCCCACACCGCGAATCCCAGCCAGTCGCTGACCGAGTGCATGCCGTGCAGCACGATCCGCCGGCCGGCGCCCGCCTCGACCAGGTGCGCGGGCAGCGCGGACGGCGGGTCGAAGGCCAGCCGCCGGTCGCAGAGCAGGTCCACCCCGGGCAGCGCGAGGGCGTAGGTCAGGTCGTCCGGTGGGTAGACGGCGTCCCACAGGCACTCGTCGGCGGCGGCCTCGACGAGGTGCCCCGGGTGCACCCGCCGGACCAACGCCTCGGCGGCGGCCCGATCCCCGCCGGTGCCGCCGCGCAACGCCGTCGGGATGTCCCTGTCGCAGAACGCCAGCATTGCCGTCTTCGCGCCCACGTCCGCGCCCCCATTCCGTGAGTGTTGCCGCACCCTACAAGATCTTCCGGTCAGCCGGGGTCGGCGTCGCGGGGGCGGGGGCGGGCCCGCAGGTGGGCGCGTTCGCCCTGGGCGCCGAAGAGGCTGAGGAACTCGACCGCCTCACCGTCGGCGGGGCCGAACCAGTGCGGCACCCGGGTGTCGAACTCGGCCGCCTCGCCGGGCGCGAGCACCAGGTCGTGCTCGCCGAGGACCAGCCGCAGCCGCCCGTTGAGCACGTAGACCCACTCGTACCCCTCGTGGGTCTGCGGGTCGGGCTCGGCGGGCCGGGCGCCGGCCGGGATGACCAGCTTGTACGCCTGGATGCCGCCGGCCCGGCGGGTGAGCGGCAGCATGGTCATGCCGTGCCGGTTGACCGGCCGCAGGTGGATGCGCGGGTCGCCGGTGGGCGGGGCGCCGACCAGTTCGTCGAGCGTCACGCCGTGCGCCCGGGCCAGCGGCAGCAGCAGTTCCAGGGTGGCGCGGCGGCTGCCGGACTCCAGCCGGGACAGGGTGCTCACCGAGATGCCGGTGGCGGCCGACAGGTCGGCCAGGGTGGTCTCGCGCTCGCGGCGCAGCGCGCGCAGCCGGGGGCCGACCGCGTCGAGCGCCCGGTCGAGGTCGTCGTCCATCCCCCTAGTTTGCCAGATCGGCAACGAAGTTTGCGGGTGCGGCCATCATCGCCGCATGGTTGCCGCGGGAGGTGGTCAGAATGACCGAGCTGCGGGAAGACGGCTACGAGGTGGTGGTGATCGGCGGCGGCGCCGCCGGGCTGAGCGGGGCGCTGATGCTGGCCCGGGCGCGCCGGTCGGTCCTGGTGATCGACGGGGGCAACCCGCGCAACGCCCCGGCCGAGGGGGTGCACGGGCTGCTGGCCCGCGACGGCATGCCCCCGGCCGAGCTGCTGGCGCGCGGCCGGGACGAGGTCCGCCGGTACGGCGGGCACCTGCTGGCCGGCGAGGTCGGCACGGTGGTCCGCGACGGGGAGGGCTTCGCGGTGGCGCTGGCCGACGGCCGCCGGGTCCGGGCCGGCCGGCTGCTGGTGGCCAGCGGCCTGGTCGACGAGCTGCCGGAGCTGCCCGGGCTGCGCGACCGGTGGGGTCGCGACGTGGTGCACTGCCCGTACTGCCATGGGTGGGAGGTGCGCGACCGGCCGATCGGGGTGCTGGCCACCGGGCCGATGTCGGTGCACCAGGCACTGCTGTTCCGGCAGTGGAGCGACGACGTGGTCTTCCTCCGCCATACCGCGCCGCCGCTCACCGGCGAGCAGGCGGAGCAGCTGGCGGCCCGGGGCGTCACCGTCGTCGAGGGCGAGGTCGCGTCGGTGGAGGTCGTCGAGGACCGGCTGGTCGGGGTACGCCTGCGCGACGGCCGGCTGGTCGCGCGCGAGGTGCTGGCCGTCGCCTCCCGGATGGTGGCGCGGGCCGGGTTCCTGGCGGCGCTCGGGTTGCCGGCGGTGGCGCACCCGGCCGGGGTCGGCGAGCACGTCCCCGCCGACCCGATGGGGCGTACCGAGGTGCCCGGAGTCTGGGTCGCGGGCAATGTCACCGACCCGGCCGCCCAGGTCGGCGCGGCAGCGGCGGCGGGCGCCGTGGCGGCGGCCGCCATCAACGGCGACCTGATCGCCGAGGAGACCCGCCGGGCGGTCGAGGCGCGGCGGCGGGACGCGTTCTCGGCGGAGTCCGAGGCGCGGGTGGCCGAACTGGTGGCGGGCGACCGCCGCCACGGTCTCTGAGCCGGGGCACGGAGTTCGACCGCGACGCGCGACCGGTGGGTGACCCCGGTCGCGCGTCGCGCCCCAATGACCACGCGGAGGGGTGGCATTCACGAATAAGACTTACCCGGACATTATTCCCCTTTAGGTTACTGCGGAGGGGCGTAGTGGAGACCGGGGGGCGACGTGGACGGGTATCGGCCGATCGAGGATCACGGGCTGATCGGTGATCTCCAGACCGCCGCCCTGGTGACCTGCGACGGAACGATCGACTGGTTCTGCGCGCCGCGCTTCGACTCCCCCAGCATTTTCGCCAGCATCCTGGACCAGGAGCGCGGCGGTTTCTTCCGCATCGCCCCGGACCAGACGACCTACGTGACCAAGCAGCTCTACCTGCCCGGCACTCCGATCCTGATCACGCGGTTCATCAGCGCCGACGGGGTCGCCGAGGTCCAGGACTTCATGCCGGTCACCGGCGAGAAGGCCACCGACGTGCACCGCCTGGTGCGCATGGTCACGATGGTCCGGGGCAGCATGCGGTTCCGGCTGGAGTGCCGGCCCCGGTTCGACTACGCGCGCGAGCGGCCCCGCCTGGAGCGGCACCCCAACGGGTACGTCTTCCGCGGCTCGTCCGCGACGATCACCTTCAACCCGGTCCAGCCGGTACGCCGGCTGATCGCCGAGGAGGACATCCACCTGGAGGAAGGGGACCTGATCGGGTTCGGCACCCTCAACCAGGGCGACGTCGGTGGGGTGGTGCTGGAGACCAACTCCGGCCTGGAACCCCGGGTCGTGCCGCTCGAAGAGGTGCAGGGGATGTTCGAGTGGACCCGCGACTACTGGCGACGGTGGGTCGAGCGCTCCCGGTACACCGGACGGTGGCGCGAGATGGTCGAGCGGTCCGCCATCACCTTGAAGCTGATGACCTACGCGCCGACCGGCGCCATGATCGCCGCCCCGACGGCCGCGCTGCCCGAACTGGTCGGCGGCACCCGCAACTGGGACTACCGCTACACCTGGGTCCGGGACACCTCCTTCTCGGTGCACGCGCTGCTCGGCCTCGGTTTCACCGAGGAGGTCAGCCGGTACATGGACTGGCTCGACGAACGGATCCGCGAGGCGGGCGACCACCAGGCCCCGCTGAAGATCATGTACCGGGTCGACGGCTCGTCGGACCTGCACGAGGAGGTGCTCGACCACCTGGAGGGCTACCGCGGCTCAAGCCCCGTCCGGATCGGCAACGGCGCAGCCGACCAGCTCCAGCTCGACATCCACGGCGAGGCGCTGTACGCCATGCACCTCGCCGACGAGCAGGGCATCCGGGTTTCCCACCAGGTGTGGAAGAGCACCGTCCGGCTCGTCGACTGGCTGTGCCACAACTGGGACCAGCCCGACGCCGGCATCTGGGAGAGCCGCCACCACCCCCGGGACTACACCTTCGGCCGGGTGATGTCCTGGGTGGCCCTGGACCGGGCCATCCGGCTCGCCGCCCGGACCGGGCGGCCCGGGGACATCAGCTGCTGGACCGCCCAGCGGAACATGATCTACGACCAGGTCATGGCGCGCGGCTACCACCGGGGCCGCGGGTCCTTCGTCCAGGCGTACGGCGAGAACGTCCTGGACGCCGCGCTGCTCGCCATGCCGGCCGTCGGCTTCGTGACGCCGTCGGATCCGATGTGGTGCCGCACCCTGGAGGCCATCGAACGGGAGCTGGTCTCCGACAGCCTGGTCCACCGGTACGACCCGGTCCACTCCCCCGACGGGCTCCCCGGCCACGAGGGCACCTTCAACATGTGCACCTTCTGGTACGTCGAGGCGCTGGCCCGCTCCGGCCGCCTCGACGACGCCCGGCTCACCTTCGAGAAGATGTTCACCTTCAGCAACCACCTCGGCCTCTACGCCGAGGAGATCGCGGCGACGGGTGAGCAGATCGGCAACTACCCGCAGGCGTTCAGCCACCTCTCGCTGATCAACACGGCCCTGGCCCTCGACAAGCTGCTGGAGATCGAGGCCGAGGGCCGGCGGAGACAATGACTCCTCCGTCACCCGGGCCCAGGGTTAGCCGACGGCAGGAGGGGTAGCCAGTCGCGCTGCGTGTGCAGCCCGGCTGAACCGGCCTTCCTTGCCGACGACCCCTTGCCGAAAGGAACGACGGTGCCCCACGAGTATCGAAAGAACCCGGAGGCAGTTTCCCGGTTGTCGCCCGAGCAGTACCGGGTCACCCAGGAGGGTGGGACCGAGCCCGCCTTCGACAACCCCTACTGGAACAGCAAGGAGCCGGGCATCTACGTCGATGTCGTGTCCGGCGAACCACTGTTCGCCTCCGTCGACAAGTACGACAGCGGCACCGGCTGGCCCTCCTTCACCAAGCCGATCGAGCGGAAGAACGTGGTCGAGGTGCGGGACTCCACCCTCGGCATGGTCCGCACCGAGGTCCGGTCGGCGCACGGCGACAGCCACCTGGGGCACGTCTTCGACGACGGACCGGTGGCGACCGGCGGCCTGCGCTACTGCCTGAACTCCGCCGCGCTCCGGTTCATCCCGTTCGACGACCTGGAACGGGAAGGGTACGGCGAGTACCGCGCACTGTTCGAGCACCCGGACGGGGGGCGAAGCGAATGAGCGACACGACTGAGAAGGCGATCCTGGCCGGCGGCTGCTTCTGGGGCATGCAGGACCTCATCCGGAAACGCCCCGGCGTGGTCAGCACCAGGGTCGGATACACCGGCGGGGACGTGCCGAACGCGACGTACCGGAACCACGAGGGCCACGCCGAGGCGATCGAGATCGTCTACGACCCCGCCAAGCTCTCGTACCGGGACCTCCTCGAGTTCTTCTTCCAGGTCCACGACCCCACCACGAAGAACCGTCAGGGCGGCGATGTCGGGACGAGCTACCGGTCCGCCATCTTCTATGAGAACGACCAGCAGCGGCAGGTCGCCGAGGACACGATCGCCGACGTCGACGCCTCGGGCCTCTGGCCAGGCAAGGTCGTCACCGAGGTCACGCAGGCCGGCCCCTTCTGGGAGGCCGAGCCGGAACACCAGGACTACCTGGAGAAGCATCCCGGCGGTTACACCTGCCACTTCGTCCGGCCCGACTGGAAGCTTCCCCGGCGCGGCGAGAAGGGCTGACCGCACGCCTGCTGACGCCGATCCCGACGAAAAGGAGGCCCACGTGGCCGTCAAGACCCAGACGCTCGCACGCGCCACCGACATCCGGCCGTTCACGGTGGAGATCCCCGAGGCGGACCTCAAGGCGCTGCGCGAGCGCATCGCGGCCACCCGATGGCCCGAGAAGCAGACGGTCAACGACCAGTCGCAGGGCGTGCCGCTCGAGACGAGCCAGGCGCTCGCCCAGTACTGGCAGAAGGAGTACGACTGGCGCAAGGTCGAGGCGAGGTTGAACTCCCTGCCGAACTTCATCACCGAGATCGACGGGCTGGACATCCACTTCATCCACGTCCGGTCCAAGCACGAGGACGCGCTGCCGCTCATCGTCACGCACGGCTGGCCCGGCTCCATCATCGAGCAGCTGAAGATCATCGGGCCGCTGACCGATCCCACGGCACACGGCGGGTCCGCGTCGGACGCCTTCCACCTGGTGATCCCGTCGATGCCCGGCTACGGCTTCTCCGGCAAGCCGACCGAACCCGGCTGGGGGCCGGAGCACGTCGCGACCGCCTGGACCGAGCTGATGAAGCGCCTCGGCTACACCCGGTTCGTCGCCCAGGGCGGCGACTGGGGCGCACTGATCACCAACCTCATGGGTGTGCAGGCGCCGCCGGAACTGGCCGGCATCCACACCAACATGCCGAGCGCGGTTCCGCCCGAGATCGACGCGCTGACCCAGTCGGACATCACCGGAGCGAACAAGGCTCTCGACAAGCTCCCGGCCAACCTCTCCGACGAGGAGAGGCGGGCGTGCGAGCAGCTGGACTTCTTCTGGAAGCACTCCGCCTACGCCCTGATCATGGCCACCCGCCCCGAGACGCTGATCGGCTTCTCCGACTCGCCCATCGCGCTGGCCAGCTTCATGTGCGACCACGACGCGGCCAGCCTGGAACTGGTCTGCCGGGCCTTCGCCGGGAACCCCGGCGGCATCACCCGCGACGACATCCTCGACAACATCACGCTCTTCTGGCTGACCAACACGGGAGTCTCCGCCGCCCGCATCTACTGGGAGAACAAGCTCTCCTTCTTCTCCGCCAAGAACGTCACCGTGCCGGCGGCGGTCAGCGTCTTCCCCGACGAGCTCTACGAGACCCCGCGGAGTTGGGCCGAGCAGGCCTATCCCAACCTCATCCACTACAACAAGCTCGACCGGGGCGGGCACTTCGCGGCCTGGGAGCAGCCGCAACTGCTGTGCGACGAGCTTCGCACCGCCTTCCGGTCGCTGCGCTAGATGGCCGTCTCCGAGCGGCTGCGCCTGCCCGCGCTCGACGGGGCGACCGAGTGGCTCAACTCCGGGCCGCTCGGTCGCGCCGAGCTGCGCGGCCGCCCCGTCCTGGTGAACTTCTGGACGCTCACGTGTATCAACTGGCTGCGCCAGGAGCCGTACGTCCGGGCCTGGGCGCGGGCCTACCGGGACGACGGGTTGGTCGTCATCGGTGTGCACACGCCGGAGTTCTCGTTCGAGCACGACATCGACGGGGTGCGCCAGGCGGTCGGGACGCGCGACATCGACTACCCGGTCGCGGTCGACAACGACTACGAGGTCTGGAACGCCTTCGACAACCACTACTGGCCGGCGCTCTACTTCGTCGACGCGGACGGCGTCATCCGCGACGAGCACTTCGGCGAGCGACGCTACGAGAAGTCGGAACGCGTCATCCAGCGGCTGCTCGGTGTCGAACGCGACCTCGTCCCGGTGGACGGGCTCGGTGTGGAGGCCGACGCCGACTGGGACCACCTGCGTACGCCCGAGACGTATCTCGGCTACGGGCAGTCCGAGCACTTCGCGTCACCGGACGCCGCCACGTACGACGCGCCCGGCGCCTACGAACTCCCCGAGAACCTGCCCGCCGACCACTGGGCGCTCGCCGGCGAGTGGACGATCGGCGCGGAGAAGATCGTGCTCGACCGGGCCGGTGGCACCCTCGCCTTCCGGTTCCTGGCGCGCGACGCGCATCTCGTGCTGTCGCCCGGAGGGCGGGAGCCGATCCCCTTCCGCCTGCTCCTCGACGGGGCGCCGCCGGGCCCGTCACACGGCGTCGACGTCGACGAGGACGGCAACGGCCTGCTCCGGGAGGGCCGTCTGTACCAGCTCGTCCGCCAGCGGGACACGGTCCGCGAACGGACCCTGAAGATCACGTTCCTCGAGCCGGGCGCCGAGGCGTACGTGTTCACCTTCGGGTAGCCGAGGTGCGCGCCTGACCGGCCGGCCCGCCGGGCGCGCACGTCCCCCGGCTCAGCAGCAGCTCGACGCGGCCCCGCTGGTGACCGGCTCCCGATCGGTCGCCGGCGTGCAGCAGGCGGCGCCGGTGGCCTTCTCCAGCTGAGCGGAGTCGGCCTTGACGGTGTAGACCTCCCAGGGCTCGTTGCCGGGGCCGCGTACCCAGACCTTGTCCTGGAGGGCGTAGCAGCACTCGGTGTTGTTCTCCTCGAGCGTGATGAGGCCGGCGTCGGTGAGGCGGCGGGTGGCGGCCGCGACCTCGTCGGTGCTGAACACCTCGACGCCCAGGTGGTCCAGGACGGTGGGCTGGTCGGGCTCGCCTTCGAGCAGCACGAGCTTCAGCGGAGGGTTCTCGACGGCGAAGTTGGCGTAGCCGGGGCGGCGCTTGGCCGGCTCGACGCCGAACAGCTTCGAGTAGAAGGCCACCGAGCCTTCGAGGTCGGACACGCGCAGGGCGAGCTGGACGCGGGACATGATCATTCCTCCTGACGGATTCAGCGGACGTGGTAGGTGAGAGCGGCGGTGCGGCTGCGCTCGTAGCGGGCGTCAGCGCGGCAAGCGGCGGTGCAGACCTGGCCGCGGGGCTCGCAGAACGTGACGGCGTGGCCATGGGCGCTGCGGCGCTGACGGAAGAGCTTGATCATCACTTCGGTCCTTGCCTAGATGTTTTTCGAAGCAGCACCTACGTTGCACCCTGTTTTGAAATCTGTCAAGCTAGAGTTATGTCGAAACAAGAGCTGCCGGTCGTGGACCTCAACGCGGTCGCCTGCTGCTCGCCGATCGCCGTCCGCCCCATGGACGCCGAGCAGGCGGGCGTGGTCGCGCCGATGTTCAAGGCCCTGGGCGACCCGGTCCGGCTGCGGCTGATGTCGATGATCGCGTCGGTGCCGGAGATCTGCGTCTGCGACCTGACCCCGGCGTTCGACCTGTCCGGGCCGACCATCTCCCACCACCTCAAGGTGCTGCGCGAGGCCGGCCTGGTCGACTCCGACCGTCGGGGCACCTGGGTCTGGTACCGGGTGAAGCCGGAGGCGTTCCGGCAGCTCGGCGCGCTGCTGGAGATCTCCGCCGCCCCGGCCACCGGTAGCGCCGCGTGAGCCTCGCCCTGCCTCGGCGGGCGTCGGCGGAGTTCGCCGGCACCGCCCTGCTGGTCGCCGCCGTGGTCGGCTCCGGGATCGCCGCCGCCCGGCTCTCCCCCGGCGACGTCGGGCTCCAGCTCCTGGAGAACGCGATCGCCACCGCCCTGGCCCTCGGGGCGCTGATCCTGACGTTCGGCCCGGTGTCCGGCGCGCACTTCAATCCGGTCGTCTCCGCCGTCGACTGGTGGCTCGGCCGCCGCGCCGGCACCGGCCTGACCGGCCGCGACCTCGCCGCCTACACGCTCGCCCAGGTCGCCGGCGCCATCGCCGGAGCGGTCCTGGCCGACCTGATGTTCGGGCTGCCCGCCGTGACCTGGTCCGGCACGGACCGCACGGGGAGTCACCTGTGGCTCGCCGAGGTCGTCGCCACCGCCGGCCTGATCGTCCTGGTCTTCGCCCTCGCCCGCTCCGGCCGCACCGCCGCCGCCCCGGCCGCCGTGGGCGCCTACATCGGCGCGGCGTACTGGTTCACCTCGTCGACGTCCTTCGCCAATCCCGCCGTCACCATCGGCCGGGCCTTCACCGACACCTTCGCCGGCATCGCCCCCGCCTCGGTGCCCGGCTTCGTCGCCGCCCAGCTCGTCGGCGGCCTGGTCGCCGTCGCCGCCCTCGCCGTCTGGTATCCCGGCGCCGCCGACTCCGCCGACGCCGTGGTCGTGCCGCACCTCGCCGAGGAGAACCGATGACGGGACCAGCCAGCATCCGGACCATCCGCCGCACCCCCACCATCAACTGACAGGAAGATCCGCGATGAGCGACAAGCCGACCGTCCTGTTCGTCTGCGTCCACAACGCCGGCCGCTCCCAGATGGCCGCCGGCTGGCTGCGCCACCTCGCCGGCGACACCGTCGAGGTCCGCTCCGCCGGCAGCGAACCCGCCGACCAGATCAACCCCGTCGCCGTCGAAGCCATGCGAGAGGTCGGCATCGACATGACGGGGCAGACCCCGGCCCGGCTCACCTGGGACACCGCCGAAACCAGCGACGTCATCATCACCATGGGCTGCGGCGACGCCTGCCCCGTCTTCCCCGGCAAGCGCTACGAGGACTGGAAGCTCACCGACCCCGCCGGGCAACCCCTCGACGTCGTACGCCAGGTCCGGGACGACATCCGCGCCCGGGTCGAGCACCTCGTCGACCAGCTCCGCCCACACCTCTGAGCAGCTCCACCGCACCCGGAGCTTGCATCCGACACCTAGGTACAGGCTTACCGTCCTTGATATGAGCGACGAACACATCACGACCGACAGCGCCTGGGTGCCGGATGCCTGCACCTTGCCGACAGCGGAACGACCGCTGCGCCTCGCCGAATTCGATCAATTCTTTCGCGACGCGGTGCGGGGCGTCGATCGGTTGTCGCCGCACCACCTGCGGTTGCACCTTGCCGGTGCTGCGCAGGTTGAGGAGACGGCGCGGGACCTGACGGCCCGTGAGTCGTCCTGCTGCTCGTTCTTCGCTTTCGACCTTTCCCGGTCAGGGCCGGATGCGCTGACGTTGGAGGTGCGGGTACCGGCGGCACACGTCGACGTGCTCGACGGCCTCGCCGAGCGCGCCGCGTCAGCTCGGGACCAGCGATGACCGCAGCAGAGCTGCGCAGCGGCCAGCTCGCCGACGCGGCCGGCGTGAACCTGCAGACCCTGCGCTACTACGAGCGACGCGGCCTGCTCGCCGCTCCGCAGCGGTCCCCGGGCGGGCACCGGCTCTACCCGGCCGAGTCGGTCACCCTGCTGCGAGTGATCAAGACCGCGCAACGCCTCGGTTTCACCCTCAACGAGGTCGCCGACCTGCTCGACACCGGCCGACACCGGCACGGCAGCCGAACAGACACCGGCCTACCGGCACGGGTCAGAGAGAAGCTGGTCGAGGTGGAACAGAAGCTGGCCGACCTGACCGTCATCCGCGACACCCTGCGCACCGCCATCTCCGCCGGCCTCGTCGCCTGCGCCGGCAGTTCCTGCTGCCCCCTGCCGTTCGCCGAACTCGCCGAGGGGAACGACCGTCTCGGGCAGCGCTGACCGGCGGCGCCGCCTGCTCCTGCGGCCAGCGGCCTGGACGTTCTGATCAGGAGGTGGGCGGCGCCCACCAGTCGATCCGCAGATCGTCAATGCGGCCGCTGCGGAACGTGTCGGTGTCGACGGCCCGCGGGCTGGGTGCTCTGGCCGGCCACGAATCGTGCCATCCCCTCACACGGCCCCATCGGGTACGACTCCTGTTGGACCTGCAGGTGCATCCGCCAACGCTCCAGCGCCATGACCGTGGGGTATGGATTCGAGTGTTCAAGCTTCCACGTGGTCGGCCGAGACCGTCCGCGGGGCCGAGATCGCTATCGTGCGACGGTGACCGCTGACTCCGGGCGCCCCTTGCTCTTCCTCGACGTGGATGGACCACTCATTCTAATTGGTGGGGAGCCGCCGAACGACTCCGAAGGGCGTGCAACCAGGGCCGAAGCCACCGGCCACCCTGAGGAGGCGGCCAACCCCCTGCTGTCCAGGCTCGATCCGATGCACGGTGAGCGGCTCAGCACGCTCGGGTGCGAGCTGGTCTGGGCCACCACGTGGATGGCCGATGCCAACGAAGAAGTGGCGCCCAGAATCGGCCTGCCGGAACTACCGGTTGTCGACTGGCCGGAGGGCGACGAGGAGCAGCCGATCCGTCGGCTGCACTGGAAGACCACGACCCTGGTCGCGTGGGCGGCCGGGCGACCCTTCGTGTGGGTCGACGACGAGATCAGCGACGCTGACCGGGCCTGGGTAGCCGCCAACCACCCCGGACACGCACTTCTCCACCGCGTTGACCCACGCGTAGGACTTTCCGACCCGGACTTCGCCGCCATCGGGCGCTGGCTTGCCACGCACGCCCTGCCCGACCAAATCGCGTGAGCAGCTCTCGTAAGACCAGACGCTGTGACGGACCGGCGTCCCTGCCCGGAGGAGGATCTCTACGTGGTTGGCGAGGCATCTCGGTTGATCATGCGTGCCTGATCGGTCACGGCTTCCAGGAGGGTGGTCAGGGCTGGAGCCGGCGGGGTGTCTCGCGTGACCACGACCAGGCGGCGCCGGAGGGCGGCTTCGGCAACGTCGCGGACCGCGAGAGCGGGATCGTCGTCCGGCAGGGTCAAGGCCGGCATCAGCGCGACGGCCGCCGCGACGCGGACGAGCTCCAGTTGTACGTCGGCGTCGCTGGAGCGGTGCCGTAGGTCGGGCTCGTAGCCGCCGAGGGACCGGCAGGTTCCGACCACCATGGCGTGATGGCCGGTGCCCTCGTCGGAGGCCGCCCAGACGTCGGATCGCAGCATGGCGATCGCAACCGGTCCTCCCGTCTCCGCCAGCGGATGTGCTGCCGGCAGCACCACCTTCAGCGGTTCCTCGTGCAGGACGGCGAAGCGAAGCCCTGCGGGCCGGGGCCGGGGGTGGCCGTCGTACTCGTCGCCGATCACCAGGTCGACCGCGCCCAGCCGCAGGCCTGGTAGTGCCTGTTCGAGTTCGAGTTCGAAGATCTCCACGCGTACCTGTGGGTGGTCGGCCATCAGGCGGGCCACGGCGGGCACCAGCAGGCGGCGAGCCGCCGATTGAAGGCCGCCGGCTCGCACGGTGCCCCGGATGTCGCCGCTCAGGGCCGCCAGGTCCGCTTCTGCCGCCTCGGCCGCCGACAGCAGCACGCGCGCGTGCTGGGCCAGTAGTCGCCCGGCGTCGGTGAGCCGCACGCCGCGTCCGGCCTTCTCGAACAACCGGGTACCGGCCTCCCGCTCCAGGAGGGCCAACTGCTGGGAAACCGTCGACGGGCTGTAGCCCAGAGCGGCGGCGACCGCTCCCAGGGTGCCCCGCTCCTCGAACTCCCGGAGGAAGCGGAGGCGGCGAAGATCCCAGGCGACCATACGGAAATCCTAATGAGTCATCTCCACCAATCATCGCTGGACCTGATGAGTCAGGTGATCGATGCTCGACGCATGGGTCCGGCACTGTGTCTTGTCTCCGCGGCGTGCTTCGGCGCAATGGCGATCTTCGGCAAGCTCGCCTACGACGCGGGTGTCTCACCGGCGGCTCTGCTGCTGGTGCGCTTCAGCCTGGCGGCCGCGCTGCTGGGGACGGTCCTGCTCCTGCGGCCGGGCCTACGACGAGCGGAACCGGGTCCACAGCGAGGCGCACCGGCCGGGCTCGGCCGGGTACTGGCCATCGCCATCGCTTTGGGCGCCGTCGGGTACGCGGCTCAGGCGAGCCTGTTCTTCTCGGCCCTGCAACTGATGGACGCCTCGCTGTTGTCCCTGATCCTCTACACCTACCCGGTCCTGGTCACCGTGGCGGCGGTGCTGCTGGGCTGGGACCGGCTGACACCAGGGCGATCCGCCGCGCTGCTGGCCGCGTCGGGCGGGACGCTGCTGGTCCTGCTCGGTGCCGGCGGGCTGAGCTTCCACCCGCTCGGGGCGCTGCTGGCCTTCGGCTCCGCGATCACCTACACCGTCTACATCCTCGTCGCCGACACCGTCGTGCACCGGCTGCCGCCCGTGGTGCTGTCCGCGCTGGTGATGACCGGGGCCGCGGGAACCCTCGGCGCACGCGCCGTGTTCACCGGCGGGGTCGACCTCGGCTTCCGGTCGTCGGGATGGTTCTGGCTGGCCTGCATCGCCTTGGTCTCCACCGTCCTGGCGATGCTCGCCTTCTTCGCCGGCCTGAAACGGACCGGCCCGTCGACCGCCGCCATCATGTCGACCTTCGAACCGGTGGTCACCACCGCACTGGCCGCACTCGCCCTCGGCGAAACCCTGACCCCGGCGCAACTCGTCGGTGGAGTCCTGGTGCTGTCCTCCGTCGCCGTCCTCCAGGTCCGACCGGCCAGGACCGGAAAGCAGGACCAAGGCCGACGGCCCGCCCACCCCGACCGCACCGCGCACGAGGCGCTGGCCCCGGCACGCGACGGACTCGGCGAACCGACGGCAGTGGCGCCGTAGACCGAGGCGTTGGCACGCCGCGGCCGCACACCGCCGCCTGACACTGCTCAACGGGTCGGCCCGCGTACAGACTGGTCCGTCATGATGCGGTGAGCTGCGTAGACACTCGGCGTCGGTGGGTCTTCGCTGGTCGTCACCGGTCCGCGTCTAGCGGCCTGGTGGGCGGCTTGGAGCTGGTCCTCGTCGAGCGGCCGAATCCGGAGGCCGCCAGCAGAGCAGGGCGCCCTCGCTGAAACGCCAGCGAATGCGAGGAATCAGCCATAATCTGCGGCGTGAGGCTGGTGCATGAGGCGTGGAACATCGCTGCGCCACTGGTCGGCCTCGCGGTGGTGATCGGCCTAGCAGTTGATGCTCGCAGGCGTCGGCTGGCGCGAGCCGCTGTGGAAGCATCGGCTTGGCCAGAGGTGCCCAGGGACACAGTGGCGGTCGAGATGCCTCAATTGGGCAAGGGAGTAACGGCCGCAACAGTTGCCCGGATCATGAAGCGCGTGGGCGACCAGGTGCAGGTTGGTGACGTGGCGGCGGAAGTATCGACCGACAAGGTCGATACAGAAATCCCGGCGACCGCCGCTGGCACGGTAGCGGCTGTTTACGTTCGCGAGGGTGATGAGGTTCCGGTCGGATATCCGCTGCTCGCCGTGTGTCCGTCAGCGGTGGCCGAGCAGCAGACCGAGTCCTGAAGCGGTACACCCTCGCGAGGTGGTCCTCGTCGACCAGTAGGGAGCCGGCCGCCCGCCGCCTTGGCCCCTCGCTTGTAAGTACTGGGCGTTTCGTCTGGTGGAGTCCGTCCGCATTCGCGACCTCGGGCGGTTGTCCATGCCGACCCGCTGGCGGCTGTCCTCGTCCCGGCCCGTTGCTGTCGCCGCAGCTGCCGACAACTACCCGTACGCTCCGTCGCCCGCCGTACCGGAACGCCTGATAACCGCTGTAACCGTGGCGGTCTAATGGGGCAGGATCATCGGTCGTGACACTCGTCCTGCCGCCGCGCCTGACGGCCTCGGCTCAGAGCTTGCGCGACGCGGCTCACCGACGCGGTCTACGCAGCGTCCAGCTCCCCACGTTCGAAGTACCCGCCGGGATGCGTGCTGATCACCTTCATGCGGGACCTAGCTTCGCCGATGTCGTCGCCCCGCTGCTCGGGATCGCGCCCCTGGAAGCTGAACCTGGCTGGCTGACCGGGCTTCCCCGTGAACTCACCCGCCGAGAGATCACCCTGGTCCCCATCGGGGAAGCCTACGAACTCCGGCGACCAGCGTTCATCAAGTCGCCCAACGACAAGACCATCCCGGCGATGATCTACACCGATGGATCCCGCCTGCCAGGCCCGGATGCTGTCGACCGCCAGGCTCCAGTGCTCGTCAGCGACATCGTCGACTTCACCGCCGAGTACCGGCTACACCTGCTCGACGGTGCGGTCTACGCAGGCAGCCAGTACGCCGACCATGGCCGATTGCACCTCGGCCCTCCGTCGGTCGACGCGCTAGCCTTCGGCACCGACCTCCTCGCCGGATATGGGCACACGCTGCCCTCCGCCATCGTCGTAGACGTAGGACTGGTCGACGGCTACTGGGCCGTGATCGAGGCAAATGCCGCGTGGGCCAGTGGCGCCTACGTAGCGGACCCAGACCTGGTCCTCGATGTCGTCCTCCGAGCGACCAGCCCAACGGCTTCGGTCAGCACCCGCGACCGACCATTCATCCGGCGGCCTCAGCGACCCGAACTAGCCCCTCAGACCACTTCGGTGTGAAGACGGACATGGGGTGCCAGCGGCTGTCGTTTGTCGCCGTCGCCTGTCCGCTCCTGCAAGACCTTGCCTCCCCAACCACGTCGAATTGTCGGCGGCTGTCATCGCGTTCGCGACCTTTCTGCTGCTTCCTCCTCGTCGCGGCGATGTCATGCACGATCAGCGACGCCCTCGTGCCGAGGTTGCGCCATGTACATCGATGAAAGCAAGCAGACCCCGATGAGAACGTTGGCCAGGTCTTCCGGGATCCAGCCCAGGAGGAAGGCGAAGGTAAAGACCAGGACAGCGGCCGGTTCGACTCTCACTGTCCAGCCCTGTTGCTAATGAGAGTTGCCGGGTCGGTTGCGGCAGACTCGGATCCGGTAGCCGCTGGCGGGTGAGCACTCGCGGTTGCAGGACGCGTTGGCAGTCCTAGTGACAGATCGTGCCCCTGCTGGTGGTCGGGAGACGAGACCGCTGATGGGATGTCGTGCCCGCCCGGTTGGCGTGAGCACTTGTTCATTAGCTCGCGGAATTTCTCCCGGACGCTGCCAGGCAGTTCGCTCGACTGTGGAACTGGCGGGAGGGATGGCGTGCTGTTCGTAGGAGACGACTGGGCTGAGGACCATCATGACGTGGAGGTGCAGGACGAGGCGGGCCGGAGGTTGGGCAGGGCCAGGCTTGAGGAGGGGATCGCCGGGATCGCCCGCCTGCACGGGCTGATCGGAGAGCATCTGGGCGAGGACGATGAGCCGACCCAGGTGGTGATCGGCATAGAAACGGACCGGGGTCCATGGGTGCAGGCGCTGATTGCCGCCGGCTACCAGATCTATGCGATCAACCCGCTGCAGGCGGCCCGCTATCGGGATCGGCACGGGGTGTCGGGGGCCAAGAGCGACGCCGGTGACGCCCACGCCTTGGCCGACATGGTGCGCACCGACCGGCATCAACTGCGCCCGGTCGCCGGCGACACCGCCACGGCAGACGCGGTCAAGGTGGTGACCCGGGCACATCAGACGCTGATCTGGGAACGCACCCGCCACACGTTGCGGCTGCGGCAGACGCTGCGGGAGTTCTTCCCCGCCGCGCTGGCCGCCTTCGACGACCTGGCCGCCGCAGACACCTTGGACCTGCTGGGCAAGGCCCCGCACCCCGCCACGGCGGCTCGGCTGACAACCGCGCAGATCACCGCCGCGCTCAAACGCGCCCGCCGCCGCGATGTGCCTGCCAAGGCTGAGAAGCTGCAGGCCGTGCTACGGGCTAAGCAGCTGGGCCAGCCGCCGGTGGTCACCGCGGCTTACGCCGCCACCGTCCGCGCCCAGGTGGCGATCCTGACCACCCTGCAGACACAGATCAAGGCGATGGAGGAGCAGGTCGAAGCGCATTTTGGGCAGCACCCGGACGCTGAGATCTACCTCAGCCAACCCGGCCTGGGCCGAATCCTCGGCGCCCGGGTGCTAGCCGAATTCGGCGACGACCCCACCCGCTACGCCGACGCCAAAGCCCGCCGCAACTACGCCGGCACCAGCCCCATCACCCGCCAATCCGGGAAGAAGAAGATCGTCCTGGCCCGTTACGTGCACAACGACCGGCTCATCGACGCCCTCGGCCGGCAAGCCTTCGCCGCCCTCATCGCCTCGGCTGGCGCCCGCGCCTACTACGACCAGCAACGCCACCGCGGCATCAGCCACCACGCCGCCCTACGCCAACTCGGCAACCGCCTCGTCGGCATCCTCCACGGCTGCCTCAAAACCGGCACCCTCTACGACGAGACCACCGCCTGGCAACACCGCGAACAGCACGACCAGAAGACCGCTGCTTGACTCCAAAGCTCATGGGATGTCTGTCACCGTTGCTGCGGCCAGTAACAGGGCTGACTGCCGGCTTGTCTCAGTTCAGGCCGGACTACCGAAAGACTCCGTCTCCATCGCGGACGAGACCCCGTTGAGGAACCGCTGTCCTGCGTATGTGGCGAGCACGTGAATCACTTGGTCTTGTGATGCGCGGAGCGAGTCCAGCGGCAGCAGGATGATGGAGGGCCGGCCGTCGACCTTGTTCTGATACTCAGCCACCGTGCCCAAATCGGCGTCCGCCGACGGTACCAACAGCAGCCGCGCCGGGCCGGTACTGTCCAAGTTCCCCTGGTACGGCTCAAGTATCAAAGCGTCAACCGACGCCCACGGTACGGACCGGTCGATGCCTGCCACGCGCAGCCGCAGTCCCGACTCATCCAGCGCAATTGGCGCGGGACGGAAGGTACTGGCAAGACCGGCAAGAGCGCCCAGCACCATGATCAGGCCGACAACAAGCAGAGCTCCCGAGCCTAACGGCACGACTAGGACTCTCAGCTGCCATCCGTTTTGGGCAGCCCCGATGGTGACGAGGCCACCCACGAGGAAGAAGGCCATCCAGAAGAGGTGGGGACGACGGCGGCGAAGCTCCATCGAGACTCCAGAGATCAGGGCAGATACTCCTTGGCCACGGCCGTAGAGCAAGATCACGGTGAAGCTAGCAGTTGCGTTCTTGGATGACAACGGCTCAGGCACATGCGTGCGCCGCCCTACGGCGGGGCCGTCCGCAGACCGGAACCGCCACGAGCAACAGACAGGGAGCACTCGCCATGAACGGGGCCGTCAAGGAGGTACTGCTCTACCGGACGCCGCAGCGGTGGCGCATTTCCGTCCTGGAGACACCCGAAGCCATCGGCTGCGGCGACCTACCGGACACGCCACCCGACGCGCCCATCGAGGTCGCGCAACAGGACCTCATCGACCACCTCCGCCGGCACTGGAACTTCAGCGGCCAGCTGACCTGGCGGGAACAAAGACCGAACTGGTGGGTCGCGACACCCACCACCAACTGAGCCCGAAAATCGTCTGGCCGGACTTGACGCCCAACATCCGATACCAATCCGTCACGGATCAACTGGAGCCCGCCAAGCCCGGCACTGGGCATGCGAGGCCGACCACCGGTCTCACAGCGGAAGGAGATCCTCGGCGAGGGCGTCCGTGATCTGCAGCGCGTCGCTCGAACCGGTCAGGTATGGGAACCCTCCGCGGGGGAAGACCCAGTTGAGGTACTGCACGAACGGCATCGTCGTCTCCGCGACGAACAGCCCGTCGGCATGAGCATCAGGCACCACCATGCCGTACGGACCACCGCCGCTGACGTTGTCCTTGTGGTACCAGTCCGGCGCCAGGTCCAGCTGGAACGGCCCGGGATCGGGATCGTCTGCACTCCGATCGCGCCACTGCTCCCATGCATACTCATAGTGGAAACGCATAGACGAGCGAGAATAGTGCGAGCCCTCGACCTGGATCACCAGCGGATCAGCCGACGCAGACAGCGGCCAGTCCGGGTGTGTACCGACGAGCCAGACATCCCCGACATTACGTACCCACGACAGCAGCGTGAGTGGCACCGGACCGAACCGCTCCTCCAGCCAGGCGGCATACTCGACGGCCGCAGGAGTCGGCGGGATATGCGGTATCCGCGGAGTCTGCTCATCGTCGTTGGCGTGGAACCGATACCCGTCACGAATCAACCGCTCCACGATCACCTCGACGTTATGCCGCGCGCGTCGAGCCATCTCGTCGCAGACGAGCTGCACCTCCTCCAGCGCATCAGGCTCCCGGACCGCATCGCCGAGCTGCGCCAGCTCATCCCACACCTGCCCGCGCTCGCCGGCGCGGTAGCGAACCAGCCAGTCCCCAGCCATGGGCACGATCTTCTCGCATCCCGGCTCCGGACCACGCCCCAGATCGCACCGCCCGCCCAGGCCGCACCACAGCCAGACCTGATCGTCGCCATCGGAGCTACTGGCGCGCCGGAGGCAACCGCGGACCGCCCCGACCACTGAGCAGGGGTGCTTAGCGACCGACAGCACTACCGTCACCGTCACCTAGCAGCCCCTGATCTGGTCGAGGCATGGATCCACGACGAGGACGCGGACGTCGCCAACATCGCAGACGACCTCGCCCGAGAGCCACAAGCTGCCTGTTACGCGTTGGCGCGGATCCTCGACGGCGCCTTGCACCTGTGGGCCCAAGCCGCAAACGTCGAGCGCGAGCGGCATTCGCCTCGCTCCGAGCCAAGGTCGAAGGGCGACCTAGCGGCCGCCCCACACGACGGCTGGTGAAAATCACGATCCAGCTACTTGCGAAAAATAGGAGCGCCAACCTCGCCGGCAGCCGGCTGTAGGGTCTCAGGATCTGCGTGAGGGATCGGTATCAGAACCTGCGTGACACTCCGCCGAGTGCTGGTCGAGATCAGCGTGACGGAACAGCGGTATGGGCTGATCGGCGGTGCAAGCAGTCGACCCACGGCTCAACCGGACGGCGTGACTGAGGACCACACCCCGAACCACTGCTCGGCGCCGTACTTTTCGAACCGCTCCACCTCGGTGAACCCCAGCTTCGTCGCAAGGCGCATCGACCTGTCATTGGCGGTCTGGGTGCAGAGCACCACCGGCTCGCCGGGAAGCGTGCCGGCGAACCAGGCGAGGGCCGCCGCGCATGCCTCGGCGGCGTACCCGCATCCCCATGCCTCCGGCAGGAACAGGTAGCCGAGGTCGACCTTCCCCGACTCCGGACGGACTCGAGCCGGAGGACCTACTTTGCGCCGCTCGAGCGTGACCATGCCGATCATCGCGCCGTCGAGGTCGACCACAAAGAGGCCAGGACGCCGCAACGGCACCTCAGCCGTCTCGCGCTCGAGTTCGTGACGGGGCCGAGCGCCACCGAGATAGGTGCCCACCTCTGGCGAGGCGAACAAGTCGACGAACGCCGCACGGTCCCGGGCCTCGGACTCACGGAGCACGAGCCGCTCGATTCTGATCGGGGCAGGCGGCCAAGCGACGGGTCCCAGGTCTGCCATGCGCGCAGACTAACCGCCTCCTGAGCAGCTTCCCGCCGGACGTGTCACCCGCGTGCCCGAGGCTGACGCATACCGGGTCGTGACCGCGATGGGGTGGAAAACCCCCAGGCGGAGTCGGATGGTTTCCGGCTTCCGACCGCTGACGGCGCTGCCTAGCGTCGATTGTGTGATCGAACTACGTGAGCTGACCAAACGTTATGGCGGCCGGGTCGCCGTCGACGGGCTGAGCGTCCGGGTCCAGCCGGGGGTGGTGACCGGCTTCCTCGGCCCCAACGGATCCGGCAAGTCGACGACGATGCGGATGATCCTCGGCCTGGACACCCCGGACCATGGCCAGGCACTGATCGGCGGCGTCCGGTACCCGGACCTGAACTGGCCGTTGAAGACGGTCGGAGCGCTCCTCGATGCGGGGGCGTTCCATCCCGGCCGCAGCGCCCGTGCGCACCTGGCCGCACTGGCCGCGAGCAACGACATCCCCGGTTCCCGGGTCGAGCAGGTGCTGCGCATCGTCGGTCTGTCCGACGCGGCAACGAGGCGTGCCGGTACGTACTCGCTCGGCATGCGCCAGCGGCTCGGCGTCGCTGTGGCTCTGCTCGGCGACCCGGGCGTCCTCCTGCTCGACGAGCCGGTCAACGGACTGGATCCGGAGGGCATCCGCTGGATCCGGGACCTGCTGCGCGGACTCGCCGCCGAAGGCCGGACGGTGTTCGTGTCCAGCCACCTCATCGCCGAGATGGCGCTGACCGCGGACCGGCTGGTGGTGATCGGCCGTGGCCGGCTGCTGGCCGAGACGACCGTCGCCGAACTCGCCGCCGGTTACGACAACCTGGAGGACGCGTTCTTCCGGCTCACCTCGCAGGCCACCGACTATCGCAGTATGGGAGCGTCATGAACGGCTACGGATTCCGGCACGCGGCCCGGATGGAGCGGATCAAGCTGCGCAGCGTCCGGTCGACGTGGTGGCTGGGGATCGCGGCGGTGGTCTCGATGGCCGGGGCCGGGGCCGGGGTGGGACTCGGCTACCGATCGCACACCCCGGTCGCCACCGCCGCCCAGATCCTGAACAACAGCCTCGGCGGCGCCATTCTGGCCCAGCTGCTCCTCGGAGCGCTCGGCGTCCTGATGGTGACCGGCGAATACGGCACCGCGATGATCCGCTCGACGTTGGCCGCCGTCCCGCGGCGTCGGACCGTCCTGGCCGCGAAGGTCGCCGTGTGCGGCGGCACAGCTCTCACCGTCGGCCTGGTCGCGAGCTTCGCCGGCTATCTGAGCGGGCAGCTCGCGATCCGCGGCACCCCCATCCCGGCCGCCTCCCTCGGGGACCCGGCGATCCTGCGCGCGGTCCTGCTGACCGGCGTATATCTGGGCGCCATCGCGCTGATCGGGGTCGGCATCGGGACGATCGTGCGGCACTCGGGCGCCGCGATCGGCACCCTGTTCGGTCTGATGTTCGTCCCGATGATCGTGGCCGGCCTGTTCGGCGAGAGCGGAATCGCCGTCGGCCGCTTCGTCCCGCTGCTCATGCTGCTCAACTCGATCGCGGTGACCTCGCCCGTACCCGGGCTGTTCGCAGGCTGGATCAGCGTGCTGCTGATGTGCGGATACGCGGCGGTGGCGATTCTGTGCGGCGCAGTGCTGCTCCGCTATCGCGACGCGTGACCGGCGACAATGGGCTGATGACCGCGCTGCGCGCTCCGTTCACCACACTGGCCCTGCGCCGGGCGGTGTTCTGCCTCGCCGGCGTGGTCAGTGCGGCCGCGATCCTGAGCGCACCGGCGATCCCGCTGGCCCTGGGAGCCCTCGTCCTCTGGGCGACCGGAGCCATGTCCCAGGAGCCCGCACCTACCGTCGCGCCGCTGTTCCTGGTCCTGCTTCCGCTCACCGTCGCGCTCCTGGTCGTGCTGGCCGCCCCGATCGGGCGCGCGATGGGAGCCGTGCACCGCTCACTCGCCGACCGTCTGCTCGACGTGCACGTGGACGCCGCGCCGCCCCGGCTCTCGAGGCGGATCAGCGCCGTGGTCTCCGACGCATCAGGCTGGCGCGCCGTCGGGTACGGCCTGCTCAAGGTGCCACTGGCCATCCCCGAGGGCTACGGCGCGTTCTGCTACGTGTTCGGCCTGGTCAACCTCAGCTACCCGGTGTGGTGGCCGCTGTTCCGCAACCACCCGGCCGGAACGAGCCTCGGACCGGTGTGGGCGCTGACGCCGTTCGGCGCCATCGGTGCGCGGACGTTCGCCGGAGCGTTCCTCATCGCCGCGGCCGGCCTCGCCATGCTGCTGGTCGCACCGTGGTTGATGCGAGCCGGTACGGCACTGGACGTTGCCGCGATGCGACGGCTGCTCGGTCCGCGTCGGCTCGCCGAGCGGGTACGCGAACTGCAGGTCACCCGGGCCCAGGCGATCGACGACGCGGCCGCGATGATGCGCAGGCTGGAACGGGACCTGCACGACGGCGCGCAGATCCGGCTGGCCACGCTGGCCATGAACCTCGGCATGGCGACCGAGAAGCTCGGTGCCGACGGTCCGCCACCCGACCTCGCACAGGCCCGCGAACTGGTCGCGCTCGCCCACCGCGGAGCGAAGGACGCCCTCGCCGACCTGCGCGACCTGGTGCGCGGGATCCACCCGCCGGTCCTCGACAACGGTCTCGGCGACGCGCTGGCGACGCTCGCGACGAGCAGCGCCATCCCGGTCGGGGTGCACGTCGAGCTGCCCGACCGCCCGGCGCCCGCGATCGAGACCATCGCCTACTTCTGCGCCTCCGAGCTGCTCGCGAACGCGGCCAAACACAGCCGGGCGACGCGTATCGGGCTCAGCGTCGTCCGATCCGGCGAGCGCCTGACGTTGACCGCCGAGGACGACGGCATCGGCGGGGCGAACCCGGACGGCCCCGGCCTGTCCGGCCTGGCCCGCCGCATCGCCGTCGTGGACGGCCGAATGCGCGTACACAGTCCGACCGGCGGTCCGACCCGGGTCGAGGTCGAGCTGCCCACACACGTGTGAACGGAGGCGACGACATGCGGGTGGTGATCGCGGAGGATGCCGCGATGATGCGCGAAGGGCTGGTCCGGCTGCTCACCGACCGCGGATTCGAGGTGTGCGCAGCGGTAGCCGACGCGGATGCGTTGCGGTCCGCGATTGCCGCCGTCGTACCGGATGTAGCCATCATCGACATCCGGATGCCACCTACGCACACCGACGAGGGACTGCGCGCCGCGATCGACATCCGACGCGACCATCCCGACGTCGGTGTGCTGGTGTTCTCCCAGTACGTGGAGACCCGGTACGCGACCCGCCTGCTCGCCGATCGGCCGACCGGCGTCGGATATCTGCTCAAGGACCGCGTCGCCGACGTCGCCGATTTTGTGGACGCGCTGACCCGGGTGGCATCCGGTGGCACCGCACTGGATCCGGAGGTGGTCGGCCACCTGATGCGGGCCGGGCGGGACACGGCCGGCGTGGCGTCGCTGACCCCCCGGGAGCGTGAGGTGCTTTCGCTGATGGCCGAGGGACGATCCAACGCCGGGATCGCGGCGGCTCTTGTCATCACCCCTGGAGTCGTGGAGAAGCACGTGGCGAACATCTTCGCGAAACTCGGTCTGCCGTCCTCGGACAGCGACAACCGCCGGGTCCTGGCCGTCCTCCGCCACGTCAGCGGCTAACAGCCTTCGATCATGCCGCCCTGCCTTGACGTGTATGTATGGGTCCCCGGCTGCGAGCCGGATGTGTTCAGGGCCTTTGTCGACCGGTACGTCGCCGTCGATGATCCCGGCGACGAGCGGCTGCACCCGTTTCTGCGGACCTACGTCACGGGATCGCCCCACAGTGGGGATGCCGAAGCCCTCCGGGGCCTCAGCCGAAGTGCAAACGCTGGCAGCGGCTTCTCGCTCTACGTCCGAGCTCGCGACCACTACCAGGCCATCATCACGGTCACCAGTGAAGGCGCCACCGTGCTGGGCCTCAGCCTGGACGACCTCGACAACTCCGCCCAGACGCTGGAGCAGGCGGCCGAACTCATCGGCCGTCTCCGGCAGGAGTTCTCGTCCCCTGCCGGTGTCGCGGGTATCGAACTCCCGCCAGCTCAATCCCGAGAGGAGTGGAACGACGACGGCCTGGTGCAACTCCGCATCGGAGATCTGCCCGAGGACGTGGGGTAGGCAGTGCGAAAGACCCCCGTCGGGGGGATGCGGATTCAAACGCTCGGCTGCTGTCAGCCCCTAGCCGCCAGCATCGACAAGCAGGTGCCGGCGGCCGTCGTTTGATGTTCCGGATCGATCCGCATGCGCCATCGCAGGTCACTCA
This sequence comes from Micromonospora sp. NPDC023966, assembly GCF_040639095.1. Classification (NCBI taxonomy): domain Bacteria; kingdom Bacillati; phylum Actinomycetota; class Actinomycetes; order Micromonosporales; family Micromonosporaceae; genus Micromonospora; species Micromonospora sp. NPDC023966. The sequence continues at coordinate 219,476 of NZ_JBEZZJ010000006.1, forward strand.
CACATGGATGCCACGATGATGATCTACGCACACAATGGGATCTTGCTGTTCAGGTGCGCTGTGCCCCGAGCCCGAGATGCTGCTGTCACCGGCTGCACTCGCTGGTCCCCAATTGCCGGGGTGGCCAACTAAGATCCGGTAACCACACCGGGAGGGGTCAGATGGAGACCTGGCGTGTCGTGGCGGCTGTCGTCATCGGCCCGGCTGTGAGCCTCGTAGGCGTCGCCCTGGCCACCAACTTTCACGGGGTGACGGAGTCGCACGTGCGGCGATCGATGTCCACCGCGAGCGTGCTACGGCGGGCCCCGCCATGGCGCTGGCTACCCGACGTCCCGCACGAGGCGCGTCTAGCGCGCTTCATCCTGCTGGAACGGGTGATGGGCGTAGCTTTCGCAGTCGCCGGCGTCATGATCTTAGTAACTGTCGGCTACAGCGCCTTGACCGGTCAGCCGATGCATAGGGTGAAGTAGGCAGCTCCGTCTCAGCCGCCGACCCGTCCTCCCGGGGTGCGGGCCGCCGCCCGGCCCGCCACGTCAAGCGGGCCTTGACGGCTCATACGGGCGCTGCCGGAGCAGCCTGAGTCGCTCTCGTGTCACGGACCGCGCCCCCGGCGGACACCGCCACGGGTGGCGCAGTTGGCCCAACCTCGCCCGGCACGGACCCGGCTCCCGGGGCCGGAGCCGGCTACCGGCTCGCCGGCTGTCGTACTCCGCTTGATCCGTGACGGGTTGGCGTCACATGATGCGTGACACTCGGCCGAGTGCTGGTGGAGGCGACCGCGGTTTCCTGCTGGAAGCGGAGGAGCGACATGGATTTCGCACTACCGGACAATCGGGTTCTGGGTTGGGCGGAGTACGGCGATTCGGCCGGGGTGCCCGTGGTGTACCTGCATGGCACGCCAGGTTCTCGGCTCAGCCGCCCGGACGACGCGGCGTTGGTGGGCGTTCGCCTGATGACGGTGGACCGGCCTGGATACGGTCGGTCGACACCTGTCCGGCGGCCAACGCTGCTCGGCGTCGCCGATGCGGTCGGTGCGCTGATGGCATCTCTGGGAATCGAGCGTTTCGGAGTGGTCGGATTCTCCGGTGGCGCACCGTACGCTGTGGCCTGTGGTGCCCGGTTCCCGCATCGCCTTACCGGCGTCGTCGCCGCCGGTTTCACCGGCCCGTACCGGGAGTTGCGGACGGTACGGGGCTGGCAGCGGCTTCAAGCGTGGACGGTTTGCAACATCCCGGGACTCGGCCGCCCCTACGTGACTCGCGCTGCCGCCTGGTACGCGGAAGACCCCCTCAAACAGCACCGAGAACTGCTTGCGACTGGCCAGGACACCTGGATGCAGCCAAGTGAGGAGTCCAACCTCGAAGGCGCCCGCCAAGGCGCCGCCGGCCTGGTCAGCGACTGGCTGGCCACAGACATTCGTCCGTGGGGATTCCACCTTCGAGACGTACCCTGCCGCGTCCTCATTTGGGCTGGTCGACACGACCCCGGCAGAGCTGTTGCCGACGCGCCACTAATCGCCGGACGGATGCCCGACGCTAAGGTCCGCATCGGTGAGAACGCCGCTCACACACCGTCTCCTGCCCACTGGCGGGAGATGCTGACGTGGGTCAAGGGTGGCTAGGACCCGGCAGGCAGGGCGTGCGATAGGGCCGGCACCCCGCCAAGCGATGAACGAACTCGCGTCCGGCTACACCGAATCAGGAGCCTGACACCAGCGAGATCGTCGAGCCGGAGCTGTCACGGATCAAGTGGAGCTAGACACGCCGGCTGCCGGCCGGTGTCCTATCACGGGACATGCTTGACACTCACGTCCCACCTGATGGCCGACATGATCCTCAGAGGACGCCGCGGGCGCCTTCACGGTCCGCGACACGGGCGCGCATCGCGGCATGGCCGAACCGTCGGCGATAGGCCGTCACGCCCGTAGCGATCGGATCGCGGCAGATTTGGGCGTCTGGGCGTCCCCTATGGCTGGAGCGAGCTTGTCCTATCCCTCTGCTCTACTCCCGTCATGCATGTCGTCGTCACAGGCGCACTCGTTGAAAACGGCGCGGTCCTGCTAGTACACCGCAGGCCGACCAAACGGGCATACCCAGATGTCTGGGATCTGCCCGGGGGGCAAGTCGAAGCGGGTGAGTCGGAACTACAAGCCCTCGCGCGTGAGATGCACGAGGAGCTCGGTGTTCACATTGTGGCGGAGTCCGTATCACGGTTGGGCGTCTTGCATGCCGGCAGTGGTGAGGACGCCGTGCACGTGGGCGTCTGGCAAATTGGAGACTGGGTTGGCTCTCCGACCAACCGCGCGCCCGACGAGCATGACGACATCGCATGGGTCGGGATCAGCGAGCTGGGCGGCCTTCCCCTCGTGCATGGCGTCCTGGCGGCAATGGTTCGTTCTCTGCCTGAGTTCGAGTGCGCCCGCAGGCACTCAGATGTCACCGACCGTAACCAGGACGACCGAGGAACCAAGGCCGACTGTCGTGGATGTGCTGGGACGGATTCGTCAAGCATCAGGTGGGATTAGACACGCCGGCAGCCGGCCGGCTCGTACGCCTGTTCGACCAGATTGTTGCCGGTGGAGGCGGAATGGCCGAACAGTCGGAGGCCCTGCGGGAGCTGGGTGAGGCGTTCGATCCGAGCAACTGATGTCAGGCTTGGATGTCAGGCACTCCGCCCGCCCCGGCAAGTTGCTCGGGCGCGGGCGGATTCGCCTGTTCACCTGGTGGTGGGCGCGGCAGGTTTCGAACCTGCGACCCCTCGCTTGTAAGGCGAGTGCTCTCCCACTGAGCTACGCGCCCGGAACGCCCGTACGGCGGGCCGGAGGGGCAAGCTTACCTGCCGTCCTCCGACCCGGTCGAACGACGTGCCCGGGTGGATCAGGCGGCGACGGTCTCGGCGAGGGCCTTGCGCCAGCCCTGCTGGTCCCGCGCCTCGCCGGGCATGTTCATCTCGGCGAAGCGGACCACGCCGGCCCGGTCGATGACGAAGGTGCCCCGGTTGGCGATGCCCGCGACGTCGTTGAAGACGCCGTACGCCTGGGCCACCGCGCCGTGCGGCCAGAAGTCGGCGAGCAGCGGGAACTGGTAGCCCTCCCGGTCGGCCCAGATCTTGTGCGCGTAGACCGAGTCGACGCTGACCGTCAGCACCTGGACGTCGTCGTTGACGTACTCGTTGAGGTTGTCCCGCACCTCGCACAGCTCGCCCTGGCAGATGCCGGTGAAGGCGAGCGGGTAGAAGACCAGCAGCACGGTGCGCCGGCCACGGAAGTCGGAGAGCCGGACCTCCTGGTTGTTCTGGTCCTTGAGCACGAAGTCCGGCGCCTCGGCGCCAACCTCGATGGGCATGGGAACTCCTCGGATCGGGTCTGGAGATGATCAGCCTGCCACACCCGGCGGCGCCGGCCGCCGGGCGCGACGCCGCCCTACTTCTTGCCCTTGGATCCGCGCCGGAGCACGAGGCGGGCGCCGCTCCAGTCGCGGCCCGCGTTGATGGTGGAGGTCTGCTGGAGGCCGGCGGTCTGCGCGCTCTCCGCGACCTCGCTCGGCTCGACGTGACCGTCCCGGCCGGCCTTGGGCGTCAGGAGCCAGACCACGCCGTTGTCGGCGAGCGGTCCGAGGGCGTCGACGAGGAGCTCGAAGAGGTCGCCGTCGCCGTCGCGGTACCAGACGAGAACCGCGTCGACCACCTCGTCGGTGTCCTCGTCGACCAGTTCTCCACTGCGGTCGGTCAGGGCGTCCCGGAGATCCTGGTCGACGTCGTCGTCGTAGCCCATCTCCATGACGACCATCCCCGGCTCGATCCCGAACCGGTCCGCCAGGCTGCGTACCCCGTCGGCGGCCTGACCAGCGGTCGCGCTCAATGTCGCGTGCCTCCTCATCTCATCCCTGCTCGTGACGTCGTCCGACGCCGTCGGGCCCAGTCCACACAGTTGTGGCTCCCCGCGCAAGTGGCGCACCGGGTGCAACGGAATTTACCGTGCCAGCAGCGTACGGGCACCCTCGGTAATGGCTTCCTCGGAGACCAGAACCTGACGTGCCGCCGGACCTAATGGTACAAACGAGTCAAGCCCGGCGACTCGGCGCGCCGTGCCGACGTACCCGGCGTCGACCAGCGCGGCGATCACGCCCTCGCCCACCCCACCCGAGCGGCGGGTCTCGTCGACGACCAGCACCCGACCGGTGGCCGAGGCCTCCCGGATGATGTCCGCCACCGGCAGCGGGGCCAGCCAGCGCAGGTCCACCACCCGGCTGCCGATCCCCTCGTCGGCCAGCGTGGCCGCCGCCCGCAGCGACATCCGGACGCCGTTACCGAAAGTGATGATGGTCAGGTCCTCGGCCGAGCCGACCCCGTACACCCGGGCGCGGCCGATCGGCACGTGGCGGGTGGCCCAGGCGCCGGGCTCGGCGTACTCGGCCAGCCACTCGCCGTCGCCCTCGGTGTAGAGGTCGCGGGTGTGGTAGAGCGCGATCGGCTCCAGGAAGACGCTGACCGCGCCGTCCACCGCGGCGGCGGCCAGGCAGGTACGCAGCATCGGCGCGGCGTCGTCCGGCCGGGCCGGCACCGCGATGACCAGCCCCGGCACGTCGCGGAGCACGGCCACCGAGTTGTCGTTGTGGAAGTGCCCGCCGAACCCCTCCTGGTAGGCCAGCCCGGCCACCCGCACCACCATCGGGTTGCGGAACGCCCCCCGCGAGAAGAACCGCATGGTCGCCGCCTCGCCCCGGAGCTGGTCCTCGGCGTTGTGCAGGTACGCCAGGTACTGGATCTCCGGCACCGGCAGCATCCCGGCCACGCCCGCGCCCAGCGCCAGCCCCAGGATCGAGGTCTCGTCGAGCAGGGTGTCGAACACCCGCGCCGCCCCGAATTTGGTCTGCAGCCCCTTGGTCACCCCGTACACGCCGCCCTTGGCGGCCACGTCCTCACCGAAGACGGCCATTCCGGGGTGGTCGAGCATCCCGTCGGCCAGGGCCGCGTTGATGCTCTGCGCCAGGGTCAGCGGCCCGGCCAGTTCCGGCAGCTTGCCGGCGAACGCCTCGGCCCGGGCGCCGGCGGCCGGGCCGGCCGCCCGGGTCGCCGCGTCGGCGACCGCCCGCGAGATGCGGACCGGCCGGCGCGGGGCCAGCTCGGCGACGACGTCGACCGGGGAGGTCAGCTTCGGCTCGTCGAGCACCTCCTCGGCGAGCCGGCGGATCTGCCAGCCGCGCTCGTCGTAGCGGGCCAGCAGCTCCTCGCCGGTGGCGTAGCCGGCCTCGACCAGCCGCCGGGCGGTGGCCAGCAGCGGGTCCCGCGCCAGGTCCGCGGCGATCTCCGCCGGGCTCCGGTACGCGGTCTCCGCGTCCGCGCCGGCGTGCCCCATCAGCCGTACGGTGCCGAGGTGCAGCACGGCCGGCCGCCGGTGCCGGCGTACCCAGGCCGCCGCCTCCTCCGCCACCCGGTACGCCTCGGCCACGTCCGTGCCGTCGGCGGCGAAGTAGCGGATTCCCGGCCTGGCCCGCAGGGTCGCGGCCACCCAGCCCCGCGGTGACCGCACGCTGATTCCGAGCCCGTTGTCCTCGCAGACGAAGAGGACCGGGATGCGCAGCCCGGCGTGGTCGTACCAGCCGGCGGTGTTGAACGCCGCCGTGGCGGTGGCGTGGTTGACCGAGGCGTCGCCGAACGAGCAGACCACGATGGCGTCCGGCGGCCAGGGCGCGGCGTCCCCGTCGGCCGGCCGGCCGCCGCGGCGCAGCCGTTCCAGCGCGAGCCCCATGCCGACGGCCCGGGGCAGGTGCGAGGCGATGGTGGAGGTGGTCGGGATGACCGCGAGGTCGGCCCGGCCGAAGACCTTGTGCCGGCCCCCGGCGATCGGCTCCGCGGCGGAGGCGACCATTCCGCGCAGCACGTCGCGGGCCGCGGCCGCGTAGGCGTCGTCGGGGTCGGGCAGGGGCAGTTCGGGTACGCCGGCCGTCGCCGCGCCGGCTGCGTCCACGGCCACCCCGGCTCCGGCCGGCAAGCTCGCCGTCTCGTCCTCGGCACCGGTCCGGAGGGATCCGCCCGGCGCTCCGCTTCCGTCGACCGGTGATGCCGCAGCCGGACCGTCCGTCGGCGTCGCCGCACCCGACCCGCCCTCCGCATCCGGGCCGGACCCGGCGCCCGACGGGTCCGAGGCGGCGCCGGAGGGGTCCGCTCCGGCGCCAGACGGGTCGGCACCGACGTCGGACGAGGTCGCACCGGGGTCGGAAAGAGCGGCACCGGGGTCGGACAGGGCCGCACCGGGGTCGGACGGTTCTGCCGCGGGGCCGGCGGCCACGATGTCGGTCACCTGCCCGGGCTCGGGCACCGCATCGACGAACTCGCGCCCGGCGTTCGCGCCGTCGTCGCCCGGGGTGCGCGGGTCGGGGATCAGGGCGGCCGGGCCGTCGGAATCGTCGGCGTCCGGGACCGCCGCGCCGGCCGGGACGGCGCCCGCTGCCTGGGCGGCACGCAGGCAGTAGAAGGCCCCGGAGCGGTAGTGCAGCAGGGCGGGGTCGGTCGGCCGCAGCGCGGCGGCCACCGCGGCGTTGCCCTCGTGGCCGGCGGAGCCGATCGTGTAGTACCCCTCGCCGAAGCTGCGCAGCCAGCGTCCGGCGAGGTCGAGCAGCCGGCTGGTCAGCTGGGCGTCGAACACGGCGAGCGCCTGCGCCCCGGTCAGCGGCGCGCCGCCGGGCAGCGGTTCACCCAGGTCCCGCCGCTGGGCGGGGGCGCCGAGCGCGGTCAGGGCGGCCCGGAACCGGTCGTCGAGCTCTTGCGGGGTGGTCACGTCGGACAGCATTACCGACCGGAGCCCACCTCGCCCAGTCGGACACGGACCGCCCGGCCGGGCTCAGTCCTCCCCGCACCGCTCCGGGCAGCCGCCGTCGGAGACCTTCCAGACCAGCTCACGCAGGGTGGCCAGCTCGCCGGTGGTGAGCCCGCCGAGGAGTCGGGAGTCGGACATCACCCGCCGGACCCGGTCCCGGACCCGCCGCCCCTCCGCGGTGACCACGAGGGTCTTCTGCCGCCGGTCGGCCGGGTCGACCCGCCGTTCCACCAGCCCCGCCTGCTCCAGCTTGTCGACCAGCCCGGTGACGTTGGAGCGGTCGCAGCGCAACTGCTCGGCGAGGTCACGGGCGGGCAGCGGGTGGTCGGGGTCCAGCTCGTGCAGGGCGCGGGCGGCGGCCGGGGTGAGCCCCAGGGCGGCGATCTCCTCGTCCTGGTAGTGCCGCATGGCCGAGGCGATGTGCATGATCCGGCGCACGGCGTCCCCAGCCAGGCCGGAGCGGTCGCCGACGTCGGAACCGGCGGTGGGGACGGTGGATTGCGCCATGCCTCACATCCTACTTGCGAACTGATTGTTGAGCAGCTCTACTGTTGAGCAGCTCACGTAAGTCGCGTGCGGCATCGTCCCTGGAGGCATCCCGTGTCCGAGTTCTCCGTCCTGGCCCTCTCCGGCAGCCTGCGCGAGGCGTCGTTCAACACCGCGCTGATCCGGGCGGCGCAGCGCCTCGCCGCCGACGGCATGACCATCGAGCAGTACGCCGGCCTCGCCGCCATCCCGCCGTTCAACGAGGACGTCGAGCCGGAGCCACCGGCCGCGGTGGTGGACCTGCGGGAGCGGATCGCCGCCGCAGACGCCCTGCTCATCGCGACCCCCGAGTACAACTACGGGGTGCCCGGGGTGCTCAAGAACGCTCTGGACTGGGCGTCCCGGCCGAGCTTCCCGGTCACCAGCTGGGTTTCGCCGCTGGCACACAAGCCGGTGGCCATCGTCGGCGCGGCCCCGACCGGCATGGGCACGGTCCGCGCCCAGCTCCAGCTCCGGCAGCTCTTCCTCGTGACCGACTCGGCCGTCGTCACCAAGCCGGAGATCATCGTGACCAACGCGCACGAGAAGCTGGCCCAGGACGGCACGGTCCACGACGCCACCACGGAGACCTTGCTCCGCGGCCTACTGGAGGCCCTGGCCGCCAAGATCCGGGTCACCCGGCTCGCCACCGCCACGGTCTGAGCCGCCTCCCGGGCGGCCCCGGGTCACGGCCGCGAGCCGACGACCTCGGGACCGCCCGGGACCGGCCGGGTGACCGGCGCCGGGCGGACGGCCCGCCGGGCGGCGACGGCGCCGGCCAGCAGCAGAACGGCGGTCAGGACCGCCGGGGGCAGGACGAGCACCGGGCCGCGCCGGCCGGTCGCGGCCAGGGCGAGATGCAGTCCGCCGACCAGGGTCACCCCCAGCACGGCGGCGAGCAGCGTGCCGGTGGAGACCAGTGCGGAGAGCGCCGCGGCCGCCCCGGCCGGCAGGGCGCCGGCGAGCCGGGTGACCAGCGGGCTGAACGCCGCCGCGTGCGCCGCCCCGCCGGCCACCAGCAGCGCGCTTCCCGCCGGCCACGGCCAGCCCGCCACGGAGAGCCAGGCCAGCGCCAGCACCACCGCCGCCAGCACCGGCGGGCCGGCGACCGGCAGCACCGCCCGGACCCGCTCCGGCAGCCGCGCCACCACCAGGCCGCACAGGGCGAAACCCACGGCGTACGGGAGGAAGGCCAGTCCCGCCGCCAGCGCGGTGAAGCCCAGCCCGTCCTGGAGCCGCAGGGTGAGCACGAACAGGAAGCCGGCGTAGCAGCCCATCACGGCGCAGCAGGCCACCAGCCCGGCCAGCACGCCGGGGTGGCGCAGCACCGTCACGTCCAGCAGCGGAGCCGCCGAACGGCGGGCGCGCCGGGCCTCGTACCCGAGGAAGAGCCGCAGCCCGACGGCGCCGGCGCCGGCCGCGGCGGCCCGGACCCAGCCGGGCCAGCCGAGGTCCCCGCCGAGCACCACCGGCAGCACCAGGGTGAGCATCGCGACAGTGAGGAGCACCACGCCCGGCAGGTCGAGCGGCTCCCGCCGGGGCGGGTCGGCCGGCAGGCCGGCGAAGACCCGCCGCCCGACGAGCTGGAGCAGCACGCCGACCGGCACGTTGATCAGGAACGCGGCCCGCCAGGTCAGGCCGCCGAGGTCGAGGGTCACCAGCAGCCCGCCGAGGACCTGGCCGGCGGCCACACCGAGGGCCAGCACCATCGAGTACGCCCCGATCGCCCGCGCCCGGGCCGCAGCCGGGACCGCCGCCTGGATCAGCGCGAGCACCTGCGGCACCATCAGCGCGCCGGCCGCGCCCTGGGCGACCCGGGCCAGCACCAGCGCGACCGGTCCCGGGGACAGGCCGCAGGCCAGCGAGGCGATGGTGAAGCCGGCCAGGCCGAGCAGGAAGATCCGTGGGTAGCCGTGCCGGGCGCCGAGCCGGGCGCCGACGACCACCAGCACGGCGAAGGTGAGGGTGTAGCCGGCCAGCATGAGCTGCTGCACGGCCGGCGGCCCGGCCAGGTCGGCGCGGATCGCGGGCGCGGCCACCGCCGCGATCGAGGTGTCCATGGAGGCCATCGCCTGCCCGGTGAGCAGGACGGTGAGCAGGGCGGCGGTCCGGCGGGGCGACTCGGTCACGCCGCCACCCTGCCGGCCGGTGCGGCCGGCGGTCTTGTCGATCCTTGCGGGACCGTCCTGTCACCCGGTCGGCCTACCCTGACCGGCATGCGTACCGCCGTGCCGCTGCTGACGCACCCGGACTTCTCGATCAGCGTGGTGCGGTGCCGGGACGACCACACCGGCTGGTCCGCGCCCGAGCCGGCCACCGCGTACGGCCTGGTGCTGACCCGCCGGGGCGGCTTCCGCCGGGCCGGGCGCGGCGACCCCGAGTTCGTCGAGCCGACCGTGGCCTACCTGACCCTGCCCGGCGAGGAGGAGCGCTTCGCCCACCCGGCGGGCGGGGACGACTGCACCTCGGTGCACCTGTCGGCCCGGCTGTGGCGGGAGCTGTTCGCGGACCGGCCGGTGCCAGCCGTGGTGCACGTCGACGCCCGGGTGGACCTGGCCCACCGGCTGCTGCTGCGGGCCGCGGGCGACCCCGACCACGCGGCGGCCGAGCGGCTGGTCCGGCTGGTCGGCGCGGCCACCGGGCCGGCGGCGGGCGAGAGCGGGCGGGACCGGCGGCTGGTCGAGCGGGCGCGGGCCGCCCTGCACGACGACGCTCCCGAGGCCGCCGGGCTGCTGCCGCTGGCCCGGGCGCTCGGGGTCTCGCCCTACCGGCTCAGCCGCCAGTTCCAGGCCCGGGTCGGGGTGCCGTTGACCCGCTACCGCAACCGGCTGCGCGTCGGGCGGCTCCTCGACCGGCTCGAGGAGGGCGCAGAGAGCCTCGCCGGCCTCGCCACCGAGCTGGGCTTCGCCGACCAGGCCCATCTGACCCGCACGGTCCGCGCCCAGCTGGGCCACACCCCGGGCCGGCTGCGCCGGCTGCTGGGCTGACGCCCGCTCCGCCTGGCTCAGCCGGGCAGGAACGAGAAGCGGACCTGCCGGCTCGGGTTGTCGCCGTTGGTGTCGACCAGGCAGATCGACTGCCAGGTGCCGAGCTGGAGCCGCCCGCCGAGCACCGGCAGGGTGGCGTACGGGGGGACGAAGGCGGGCAGCACGTGGTCCCGGCCGTGCCCGGGCGAGCCGTGCCGGTGCCGCCAGCGGTCGTCGCCGGGGAGCAGGTCGTCCAGGGCGCGCAGCAGGTCGTCGTCCGACCCCGAACCGGTCTCGATGATCGCCAGCCCGGCGGTGGCGTGCGGCACGAAGACGTGCAGCAGGCCGTCCCCTTCGCCGGCGACGAACCGCTCGGCCTCGCTGGTGATGTCCCGGACGGCCGGCCGCGACCCGGTCTGGACGCTGATCACCTCACTGCGCATACGGCGCATTCTGCCGCAGCCCGGCGGCGACCGCGGCCGGTGTCGCCGGCCGGCCCGGCACAGCCGGTCATCGCACAAAGTTACCGGCGAGTACCTGTGTTCAGCGTCGCGTCTGGGGGAGGGAGACGTGACGACGAGCGCCACCAGGGGGCAGGATGGCGCTAGAGACCTATCCCACACAGAACCGAGGGAACGCCTGTGGCTACGGAACGCAAGCGCCCGGTGATCACCGCTGGTCTGCCGAGCCAGCTTCCGGACATCGACCCTGAAGAGACCAGCGAATGGGTCGAGTCGCTTGACGGTGTCATCGACGAGCGCGGAACCAAGCGCGCCCGCTATGTCATGCTGAGCCTGCTGGAGCGGGCCCGCGAGCGCCAGGTCGGGGTGCCGTCCCTGACCACCACCGACTACATCAACACCATCCCGCCGGAGCGCGAGCCGTGGTTCCCGGGTGACGAGCACGTCGAGCGGCGGCTCCGGGCCTACATCCGGTGGAACGCCGCCATGCTGGTCCACCGGGCGCAGCGACCGGAGATCGGCGTGGGTGGCCACATCTCCACCTTCGCCAGCTCCGCGTCCCTCTACGAGGTGGGCTTCAACCACTTCTTCCGGGGCAAGGACCACCCGGGCGGCGGCGACCACATCTTCTACCAGGGCCACGCCTCCCCCGGCATGTACGCGCGGGCCTTCCTGGAGGGCCGGCTCAGCGCCGACCAGCTCGACGGCTTCCGGCAGGAGCTGTCGCATCCGGGTGGCGCGCTGCCGTCGTACCCGCACCCGCGGCTGATGCCCGACTTCTGGGAGTTCCCCACGGTGTCGATGGGCCTCGGCCCGATGAACGCCATCTACCAGGCGCGGTTCAACCGCTACCTGCAGCACCGGGGCATCAAGGACACCTCGCAGCAGCACGTCTGGGCGTTCCTGGGCGACGGCGAGATGGACGAGGTCGAGTCGCTCGGCGCGATCGGCGTGGCCGCCCGCGAGGAGCTGGACAACCTCACCTTCGTGATCAACTGCAACCTGCAGCGGCTGGACGGCCCGGTCCGCGGCAACGGCAAGGTCATGCAGGAACTGGAGGCGTTCTTCCGGGGCGCCGGCTGGAACGTCATCAAGGTGGTCTGGGGCCGGGAGTGGGATCCGCTGCTCGCCGCGGACACCGACGGCGCGCTGGTCAACCTCATGAACACCACGCCCGACGGTGACTACCAGACCTACAAGGCCGAGTCCGGGGCGTACGTCCGGGAGCACTTCTTCGGGCGCGACCCGCGCACCCGCAAGATGGTCGAGCACCTGAGCGACGACGAGATCTGGAACCTCAAGCGGGGTGGCCACGACTACCGGAAGCTCTACGCGGCCTACAAGGCGGCGATGGAGCACACCGGCCAGCCGACGGTGATCCTGGCCAAGACGATCAAGGGCTGGACGCTGGGCTCGCACTTCGAGGCCCGCAACGCCACCCACCAGATGAAGAAGCTGACGCTGGAGGACCTGAAGCTCTTCCGCGACCGGCTCTACCTGGACATCCCGGACAAGCAGCTGGAGGAGAACCCCTACCTCCCGCCGTACTTCCACCCGGGCGAGAAGTCCGACGAGATGGAGTACCTGCACGAGCGGCGCAAGCAGCTCGGCGGCTACCTGCCCTCGCGGCGGACCAGTCACAAGACGCTGCAGATCCCGGGCCCCGAGCGGTTCGCCGACGTCAAGCGGGGCTCGGGCAAGCAGAAGGTGGCCACCACCATGGCCTTCGTCCGCCTGCTCAAGGACGTGATGAAGGACAAGGAGTTCGGCAAGCGCTGGGTGCCGATCATCCCGGACGAGGCCCGCACCTTCGGCATGGACTCGCTCTTCCCGACGGCGAAGATCTACTCGCCGCACGGCCAGCGGTACACCTCGGTGGACCGGGAGCTGTTCCTGTCGTACAAGGAGGCCACCACCGGCCAGATCCTGCACGAGGGGATCAACGAGGCCGGCTCGGTCGCCTCGTTCACCGCGGCGGGCACGTCCTACGCCACCCACGGCGAGCCGATGATCCCGATGTACATCTTCTACTCGATGTTCGGGTTCCAGCGGACCGGCGACGGGCTCTGGGCGGCGGCCGACCAGATGGCCCGGGGCTTCCTGCTCGGCGCGACGGCGGGCCGGACCACGCTCAACGGTGAGGGCCTCCAGCACGAGGACGGCCACTCGCACCTGATCGCCGCCACCAACCCGGCCGTGGTCGCCTACGACCCGGCGTTCGCCTTCGAGATGGCGCACATCCTGGAGAGCGGCCTGCACCGGATGTACGGCGAGGCGCAGGAGAACGTCTTCTACTACCTCACCGTCTACAACGAGCCGATCTTCCAGCCGGCCGAGCCGCAGGGCGTGGACGTCGAGGGCATCGTCAAGGGCATCTACCGCTACTCGCCGGCCCCGCAGGTCGGCGGGGACGCGCCGAAGGCGAACGTCCTGGCCTCCGGCACCGGCATGCAGTGGGCGCTCAAGGCCCAGCAGCTGCTCGCCGAGGACTGGGGCGTGGCCGCCGACGTCTGGTCGGTGACGTCCTGGACCGAGCTGCGCCGGGACGCGGTGGAGTGCGAGGAGCACAACCTGCTCAACCCGGGCGGCGAGCAGCGGGTGCCGTACATCCAGCGGAAGCTGGCCGACGCCGACGGGCCGAAGGTCGCGGTGAGCGACTGGATGCGCGCGGTGCCGGACCTGATCGCCCGCTGGGTGCCCGGCGACTACACCTCGCTCGGCACCGACGGCTTCGGCATGTCGGACACGCGGCACGCGCTGCGGCGCCACTTCCACGTGGACGCCGAGTCGGTGGCCGTCGCGACGCTGCGCCAGCTCGCCCTGCGCGGCGCGGTGCCGGCCCACGTGCCGGCCGAGGCCGCCAAGAAGTACGCGCTGGACGACGTCACCGCCGCCCCGGTCGGGGAGACCGGCGGCGACAGCTGACCCGTCCGTAGGAAGGGCCCGGCGCACCCGCGCCGGGCCCTTCGTCAGGTACGGGGCACCGCGGCGGAGGCGACGATGGTCCGGCGTCCCTGGCGGGGACGCCGGACCATCACCATCGCGGGCGACGCCGGGACAGGCTCGGTCAACCGACGGCGGCCAGGTCGGTCAGCCGGGCCAGCGAGTCCTCCAGATCGGCGCCGACCCGGCGCAGGCCGAGCCGGAGCAGGGCGGCCTTGACCGGCCCGGCGGGCCACCGTACGACGATGAGCCGCACGACCGTCCCGCCCTCCTCCTCGTCCGGGGTCAGCTGTACGTAGATCTCGGTGCGCGCCTCGGCCCGGGCGCCGGCGCCCTTGGCCCGTTCGCGCCAGCCGATCAGGGTCGGCTCCTGGTAGGCGATCACCTCGGCCTCGTGCGCCGCGCCCCGCCCGGCCTGGACCAGTTGTCGCCGGCCGAACCCCTCCCCGGAGAGGACCTCGGCCGCGCGGACCCCCGCCAGCCAGGCCGGCAACTGCTCGGCCCGCTGCACCACATCCCAGACCGCTTCCACCGGCGCCATCACGTGCGCACTGCGCTCCACGAGGATCATGTCTATCTTTCCCCCACTTAAAACACATCCGCGATATTCGGCACTCTATGTGTAAATCGGACTTAAGTGGACGGGTTCGGAAAAGACACGCCGAAAACCCTTGCCCTGCCAGCCTTTGCGGGACTATGGCGCGGCGACCGCCCGGGCCCTAGAGTCGCGAGCACGCTTCGCGTTTCTGGGAGGGCGAATGACGAGCGCGCCGATGCCCGAGTTCCCCGCCAGCTTCCGGTGGGGGGTGTCCACCTCCGCGTACCAGATCGAGGGGGCGGTCACCGCCGGCGGGCGCGGGCCGTCCATCTGGGACACCTTCGCCCACTCCCCCGGCCGGATCGTCGACGGCAGCACCGGCGACGAGGCGTGCGACCACTACCACCGGTACGCCGAGGACGTCGGGCTGCTGGCCGGGCTGGGGGTGTCCGCGTACCGGTTCTCCATCGCCTGGCCCCGGGTGCAGCCCACCGGCACGGGCCCGGCGAACCCGGCCGGGCTGGACTTCTACGACCGGCTGGTGGACGCCCTGCTCGCCGCCGGCGTGGACCCGGTCGCCACCCTCTTCCACTGGGACCTGCCGCAGGCCCTGGAGGACGCCGGCGGCTGGCTGAACCGGGACACCGCCCACCACTTCGCCGAGTACGCCGACCTGGTCGCCGCCCGCCTCGGCGACCGGGTGAAGCTCTGGATCACCCTCAACGAGCCGTTCATCCACATGAGCCTCGGGCACGGCATGGGCGTGCACGCCCCCGGCCGGATGCTGCTCTTCGACGCCTTCCCGGTGGCCCACCACCAGCTCCTCGGGCACGGCCTCGCCGTCTCCGCGCTGCGCGCCCGCAGCACCAGCCCGGTGGCCATCGCCAACAACTACTCGCCGGTGCGGCTCGCCGGAAAGGCCGACGCCGACCGGGCCGCCGGGGCGGCGTACGACGCGCTGCACAACCGGCTCTTCACCGACCCGCTGCTCGGTCGCGGCTACCCGGCGGAGCCGGGCTTCGACCCGGCCGTGGTGCGCGCCGGGGACCTCGACGTGATCGCCGCCCCGATCGACGTGCTCGGGGTGAACTACTACAACCCGACCGGCATCCGAGCCCCCGCCGACGAGGACTCGCCGCTGCCGTTCGAGATCGTGCCGCTGGCCGGCTACCCGCGCACCGCCTTCGACTGGCCGGTGGCCCCGGACGGGTTGCGCGAGCTGCTCCTCCAGCTCCACCACCGGTACGGCGACGCGCTGCCGCCCATCCAGATCACCGAGAGCGGCTGCGCGTACGACGACGTGCCGGACGCCGACGGCCGGGTGCCCGACCCGGACCGGATCGCGTACCTGGACCGGCACCTGCGGGCGGTGCGCGAGGCGATGGCCGCCGGGGTGCCGGTGACCGGGTACTTCGTCTGGTCGCTGCTGGACAACTGGGAGTGGGCCGAGGGCTTCACCAAGCGGTTCGGCCTGGTCCACGTCGACTACGCCACCCAGCGGCGCACCCCGAAGTCGTCGTACGCCTGGTTCCGGGATCTGGTCCGGCGATGACCACCGTCAACCCGACGCCGGCCTCGCTGCCGGCGGCGCTCGCCGAGCCGACCGTGCCGGTGCGGCGGAGCTGGATCGCGCTGATCTTCGCGGCCAACCTGGGCGTCTGGATGGCCTTCTTCACCCCGATCCAGGTGCTGCTGCCGCAGCAGGTGGAACGGATCGCGCCGGCCGACAAGGAGGCCATGCTGGCGGTGGTCACCGGCCTCGGCGCGCTCGCCGCCGTGCTGGCGAATCCGCTGGCCGGGGCGCTGTCCGACCGGACCTCGCTGCGCCTGGCGAACCGGCACCTCGGCCGCCGGCACGTCTGGACCGCCACCGGCGCGGTGGTCGGCGCGTTCGCCCTGGTGCTGCTGGCCCGGCAGGACAGCATCGCCGGGGTGGCGCTCGCCTGGGTCGCCGCCCAGGTCTGTTTCAACGCCATGCTGGCCAGCCTCACCGCCGCCATCCCGGACCGGGTGCCGGTGGCGCAGCGCGGCGGCGTCTCCGGCTGGGTGGGCATCCCGCAGGCGCTCGGCCTGGTGGTCGGCGCGGTGCTGGTCACCGCCGTGGTCACCGGCAACGCCGCCGGGTACGCCGCCATCGCGCTCGCGGTGCTGCTGCTGTCCCTGCCGTTCGCGCTGCTCACCCAGGACGACCCGCTGCCCCGCGAGCACCGGTCGCCGCTGCGCCCGCGCGCGCTGCTCGCCTCGATGTGGATCAGCCCGCGCCGGCACCCCGACTTCGCCTGGGCCTGGTTCACCCGGTTCCTGGTGCAGACCGGCAACGCGCTCGGCACGCTCTACCTGCTCTACTTCCTCACCGACGGGGTGCGGGTGGCCGACCCCGAGGGCTCCCTGCTTGTGCTGATCCTGCTCTACACGCTCGGGATGATGCTCACCGCCGTGGTGGCCGGGCGGCTCTCCGACCGCTCGGGCCGGCGCAAGGTCTTCGTGATCGTCTCCGGGCTGATCATGGCGGTGGCGGCGACCCTGCTCGCGGTGGCCCCGACCTGGCCGATGGCGATCGTCGCCGCGCTGCTGCTCGGCGCCGGCTACGGCGTCTACCTGGCGGTGGACGCGGCGCTGATCACCCAGGTGCTGCCGGCCGCCACCGACCGGGCCAAGGACCTCGGCGTGATCAACATCGCGAACTCGGCGCCGCAGGTGCTCGGCCCGGCGCTCTCCGCGCCGATCGTGGTGCACCTGGGCGGCTACCCCACGCTGTACGCGGTCACCGCGGCGGTCACCCTGGTCGGCAGCGCCCTGGTCGTGAAGATCAAGGCGGTGCCCTGAACCGGCCCCCTGCCGGAAAGCGGTCGCGGCCCGCCGTAGGCTGGGGGACGTGACGGTACGTGTACGCTTCGCCCCCTCCCCGACCGGAATGTTCCACGTCGGCGGCGCCCGCTCGGCCCTGCAGAACTGGATCTACGCCAAGCAGCAGGGCGGGGTGTTCGTGCTCCGCATCGAGGACACCGACGCGGCCCGCAACAAGCCCGAGTGGACCGAGGGCATCCTCTCCGCGCTCGACTGGATCGGCATCGCGCGGGGCAGCTACGAGGGCCCCTACTTCCAGTCCTCGTACGCCGGTGAGCACCGGGCCGCCGCGCAGCGGCTCTACGAGGGCGGCCGGGCGTACTACTGCGACTGCACCCGGGAGGACGTGCAGGCGCGCACCGGCTCGCAGTACCAGGGCTACGACGGCTTCTGCCGCGACCGCGGCCTGACGCCGGGCGAGGGCCGAGCGCTGCGCTTCCGCACCCCCGACGAGGGCGAGACCGTGGTGGTCGACCTGATCCGCGGCGAGCCGACGTTCGAGAACAAGCTGATCGAGGACTTCGTCATCGCCCGCGCCGACGGCTCGGCGGTCTTCCTGCTGGCCAACGTCGTCGACGACATGACCATGGGGATCACTCACGTGATCCGGGCCGAGGAGCACCTGCCCAACACGCCCAAGCAGCAGCTGCTCTGGGACGCGCTCGGGGTCAAGCCGCCGGTCTGGGCGCACGTGCCCGTGGTGGTCAACGAGAAGCGGCAGAAGCTCTCCAAGCGGCGGGACAAGGTCGCCCTGGAGGCGTACCGGGACGAGGGTTACCTCGCCGAGGCGATGCGCAACTACCTGATGCTGCTCGGCTGGGCCCCCTCCGGCGACCGGGAGATCGTGCCCTGGTCGGTGATCGAGGAGGAGTTCCGGCTGGAGGAGGTCAACCCCTCCCCCGCCTTCTTCGACGAGAAGAAGCTGCGCGCGTTCAACGGCGACTACATCCGGGCGCTGCCGATCGAGGACTTCATCACCGAGTGCCAGCCGTGGCTGACCGGCACCGACACGATCGCCCCGCCGCCCTGGCAGCCGGAGGAGTTCGACCCCGCCGCCTTCGCCGCGGTCGCCCCGCTGGCGCAGACCCGGATCGCGGTGCTCAGCGAGATCGTGCCGAACGTCGACTTCCTCTTCCTGGCCGACCCGCTGATCGACGAGGGGGCCTGGGCCAAGGCGATGAAGGAGGGCGCGGCCGACCTGCTGGACGCGGCGATCGCCGCCTTCGAGGCGCTGGAGTCGTGGGGCGCCGAGTCGCTGAAGTCCACGCTGGAGGCGGTCGGTGCGGAGCGCGGCCTGAAGCTGGGCAAGGCGCAGGCGCCCGTCCGCGTGGCGATCACCGGCCGGACCGTCGGCCTGCCGCTCTTCGAGTCGCTGGAGGTGCTCGGCCGCGACCGCACGCTGACCCGGCTGCGCGCCGCCCGGGTGCGCCTGTTCTGACTGTGAGGCTGGCTGGGTCGGTTCAGCAGTGGTGAGCTGATAGCTGGCAGCGGTGGGCGTGACTCTTGCTCTGACTGGCTTCGTGCCTTT